>JANYLL010000101.1 GCA_025357895.1 Ignavibacteriota bacterium | reverse complement strand
AAGATTTTTCCACTCGTGATGAGAATATAGCAGCACGGAATATGCTTTGCCGCTCACAGCAACTCCATAATCAAGCGTTTCAAATTCATCCTGATTTGCAACATAATCCATCAGAGATAACGGACCTGCATCAACCTTACCCTCTTTTGCAAATTGCCCAAAGACTCGCGGTACAAGCGGGATCAACTTCATATCTACCCTATCGGTCTCATAAGTCCCATAAAATGGCACAGAGTTAAGATAAGGCATCTTACTAACGATGCTCGTTTTTTCTGCAGGATAGATTTGAAGCGGATTATACCAGACATCACGCTCAACCGGCACTTTTCCTGCTTCGTGGATGATAGAAATAATTTTTTCTTTTGCAAGCTGCATTGGGCTTGTTGCTCCGGCATCATGGGCAATGCGCTCGTGTCCGACAATACCATCCATATCATCGGCACCAAAATTCAGTGCAACGGCTGCAACTTCAGCCGTCAACATCACCCAGTATGCCTTGATATGCGCAATGTTATCAAGCATTAAACGGCTGATCGCAATTGTTTTGAGGTCGTCGATCGCACTCGTAAAATTATTCTTGGTTTTTATTCCTGTATCGCCGGGCTGGAATGCAAGAGGAATAAATGTCATGAAGCCGCCCGTTTCATCCTGCACGTCTCGAAGTTTTATCATATGCTCGATGCGCTCTTCAAGCGTTTCAACATGTCCGTATAGCATTGTCACATTCGATTGAATGCCAAGCTTATGCGCTTTGCGATGAACTTCGAACCATGTCTTTGCGCCGATCTTCTGATTGAAAATTAATTTACGGACGCGCTCGGAAAATACTTCTGCCCCGCCGCCAGGCATTGTCCGCAAGCCGACAGCTTTTAATTCGCTCAAGACCTCTTCATGAGTTTTCTTGAATTTCTTTGCAAAGAAATCTATCTCGACTGCCGTGAATGCTTTTACATCAATGAGAGGGTAAGCCTCTTTAATGCGACGTACAATATCAACATAATGCTGCCATTCCCAATCCGGATGCAAGCCCATGGTAATATGTACTTCACGAATATCAGGATTGAGTATTGAAAGCATTTCTTCAATGCTTTGCTCGTATGCTTCAGGTGCACCTTTCTTTACGGCAAAATCACAGAATTTACAGGATAGAACACAAATATTTGTCGGTTCAAATTTTTGATTAAGAACAAAATATACGCTATCTCCTGATTTTGCGCGAGATACTTCATTCGCCATTCTGCCAAGACCTATAAGATCATGTGTGGCATAAAGAATTAACCCGTCTTCTTTTGTTAATCGGATACCATTGCGTACCTTATTCCAGATGGGCATAAGCCCTGAATCACGGAATGTAAGTTCTTTCGGAGAGAGCATTATAAAAATATTTTAGATTATTCGTATGACAGCAATAAAACAGATTCGAGAGAGGATTCAATCCGAGGACTAAAAAAGAATTAGTTTTTCCGATGGACAGTTAACCAGCTTAGAGCGAACTTCCCATCCGTAATATTTATCATTTTACCATCTGAGTTTTGAACAATAATGTTAAATGAACCCTTAGTATCTGGGAATGACGTCCCAGGAGTAATCGAATCAGTAGCAATAACTAATTTTGACGTATCAAACTGAGTGAGCTTTAAGAAACTTTGATTTCCAGGTACAGATTTATAGATTACTCCATCTTTATCAGTAAATTCTGTACCTTTGAAAAAAGAATCGTTTGGAGTAAGGGGAAAGAATCCGGTATCGGTTAAATTATTAAGTACTATTTGAAGATTTGATCCGGCGTTATATGCATCAAGTGAACCACTGAAAACTGTACCAGTTCTAATCAGATCCATACTTGCATTAGAAGTATATCCTGATATTTCATTTGCCGTTTCTGCTATCCATAAATTTCCGTCAATTTTACAACTGAAAATTTTTTCATTATCGTCAGTAGGCGCACATGAAGTAAAGGAAAATGCACAGAAAACTATGTAAAGAATTTGGTGCTTTATCATCAGTCCTTATTAATACTATTCTAATAACACTTCAACTAAAAGAAAGTTACAACGACTGAAATCTCAGCATTTGCTGTAATCATACTTCACCTCAACCTGTTAATTCTGCACTCCCCTCACTAATCCGCATCATTAATAACTAAAATTACTATTATGGACTTAATTCAACTTGTACTTATACTCGTTGCCGTTGGCGTCGGTTTGTGGCTGATCAATCGGTTTATTCCGATGGATTCGAAGATCAAGCAGATACTTAACATTGTCGTGGTCATCGTGGTGATCTTATGGATATTGAAAGTATTCGGGATATTTGACGCGGGGACAATTCACATAGGGAAATAGGACAGATACGAAGATTATGATCGCGCGTAACCGGAAACTACGCGCGATCGTTGATAACCCTACGGAATAACAATCGATACGACATTCGATGAAGGTAATGGATTAGGATCGATCCATTTTTTGTTTTTGCTTCATAATATTCAGGAGAGTATTTAGTAGTATTTGCAAAAGCTTTCAGATAAACTGTCATCCCAGATTTTGCCAAGCCTGTACCTGTGCAAATTTCCCAATTTGAAACTACGCCGCTTTTATCCGTGATTTGATTAGCGTGTGAATCATAAAGCCCGACGGCACCTTTAAGATCGCTGATTGCACCTTGCGGTGAAGTAAGCGTAGAATTCTTGCAGCCGATTGCTACCAGAAAAACAAATGGAATAAACGAGTATATTTAATTAAATTCTAATCTTAGAACGAGGGAGTAATGAAGAAGTTACGGTCACAAATCCGCCCCCACTGAAATGGAACCGAATCTCTGCAAATTTGCTTAAAATTATATTAACCACTCTAAAAGCCTCCGATCTTTAACCTGAGGTTTTTAATTTCATCTTACTTTATTTATATTATGAAAAGAACAAAAATTAGCTCGTTAGCTACAGAAGCATTTCTTTTGGCGATAATGACCATCGTGATTTCATCCTGCAGTTCCAGCACCAATGCTACCACCCCTCCGAATACAGTTACTATGTCAGGGTCGCAGTTTCACCCGAAAACGTTGACTATCACCAAGGGTACTGAAGTGACGTGGCTTAATGATGACGGAGTCACACATACTTCCACCAGCGATAAAGGAATATGGGATACTAAGGATATTGAAGCCGGAAAATCAAAAAAAATACCATTCAACACGGTCGGCACATTCACATACGTTTGCATTTATCATAGTAACATGGGGATGGTCGGTACGATCATCGTACAATAGACATATTCTACAGACACATATGAAAACAATTTTTATTTCCAACCTGGCAATATTACTCTGGAGTGCAAGTTTATTTTCCTGTACGAGTACTCATAAGATCAATACTGCCGATATACCAGCCAATACTGTAGTTATGGCGGACACTAAATTTATTCCTTCGACGATCACCATCTCGAAAGGTATGACAGTCACATGGAAAAATCTCGAAGACCGAACTCATAACGCCGTTGCAGACGATAAGTCATGGAAGACCGATGATATGGGAATAGGAGAATCAAAATCAGTAACTTTTGATAAGCCTGGAACATATTCCTATCACTGTACTCATCACACCATGATGGGATTCGGAATGACGGGTACAGTGATCGTTGAGTGAAAATTTTCGGCACGGTATTTGTTAATCGTATTTAGAAAATACCTTTTGCAATATGATCTCATACTCATGTTAAATATAGAACACGTTGCAGAAAAAATAGTTGTGTAATCCAGGCTAGTCCAATCTTATCTAAAAGAAGAGCCAAAACTTTTCATAAAGTTTTGGCTCTATATCTTCCTTTCAGAAGGATTGATTCTTAGCCGGGAATCACAAGTCTCTTTCCCTTTGTAATCGTATTACGACGAAGGTGATTTGCTTTTTTGAGTTGCGATAAACTCACGCCATATCTATCGGCTATCGAAGAAAGGGTATCACCGTTGCGGACTTTATATGTCGTCCGCTTTGAAGATTTCGCAGGTTGATCGGTATCGCCTTTTGATGCAGTTTTATTTGGTGCATAAAGTTTTAGCTTCTGCCCTGCTTGAAGCGAGGCTGCGTCCATACCGTCATTCCACTCGGCAAGTTGATCAACTGTCGTACCATAATTTTTTGCAATACTTGTCATCGTCTCACCGGGACGAACTGCATGAATTCGCGCAGTGCCGCCGGCATCCTTCTTTGCAGATACTTTTTCTGCAACATCATTAGTCGGCGTTTGTTTTGAGGAACGATCGATATAAACTGCAAGAAGCTGTCCCCGTTTGATCTTATGGCGATAACTGATATTATTCCAGTTGCGAATATCGGAAACGCGAACTCCATAATGTGCAGCAATAGAATTCAATGTCTCGCCATGCTTTACGCGATGGGAGATCTTTGACGCTTTCTTTATGACAGGCACCGGAGCCGGATCCTTCGAAGTTGTTGTGGTTGCTAAAGCCTCATTTGTTGCAACAACTCCCGGAGCCATGACCGTCATCGGCACTCGGATACGTGAACCGCGCTTCACATGCTCTGATGAACTGATATTATTATAATCGGCAAGTTGATCTGTTGTCAGTCCATAGGTACGAGCAATCGAACGAAGCGATTCGCCGCGTTCGACAGTATGAATAAGCCACGGACGTTTTTCTTCAGGAGTTAATCTGGCATAACGCTCGGCAAATTTCATTACTGTACCTGAAGGTATTTTCAGGCAATATCCTTCCGGTCCACAAATTTCAACCGGCGGAGTCGAAGGCTGTAAGAGTTCAGGATTAAGACTTTTGATATCAAGTCCGCTTACACCAGCTGCATTCCCGAGAGCATTCAGATCGACAGCTTCGTGAACATACACCGTATCGTAATCTACTGGGCTTTCATAGACAATATTCGTAAATCCGTATCGTGCGGGATCCATTGCGATCAGAGTGGCGGCAATATAGAGCGGAATATAATTTTGAGTTTCTTTGGGAAGACAATCGCGAATACCCCAAAAAGTAGTATCGCCCGTTTCAGCCATACAGCGACGGATACGTGTCATGCTGCAATTATAACACGATAGTGCCAAATGCCAATCGCCCATTGCGCGGTGAAGATCTTTCAGATGCCTTGCAGCTGCTCGTGTTGCTTTCCATGGATCACGACGATTATCAAGCCACCAATTACTCTTGAGTCCGTACATTGCACCAGTTCCCTGAATGAACTGCCAAAGGCCAACTGCCTGAGCTTTCGAAACGACGGTCGGATTCATTCCGCTTTCGATCATTGAAAGATAGATCAATTCTTCAGGAGCCCCTTCTTCGCGAAAGATCTCTTTCATCTTCGGAAAAAACTTACCTGATCGCCCAAGCCATTTCGCCATGAACTGTCTACCGTTACCTTGCATAAACCATGCGATGGTTTTCTCAACTTCAGGGTTGATCGTCAGAGGAACTTGCGTTCTGCCAAGATCGGAAGTTTTCGGAATCGGAATGTTCCGAATATCCATCTTCGACATCTCTTCATTAAATTTCTGCCGAAGTGCGAAAATAGAAGCTGATGGAGGAAGAACATCTATTTTGGATACAAATTTTTCGTAATCTTCAATAACGGATTTCGTTAATTCCTGAAAATCTTTATTTTCATTAACATTCGGAAAGTAGACAAGACGGTTCAATATATCGATCGCACCTTCGAATCGGCGGACAACTTCGTTCTTATCCTTACGCTGTTCAGCAGCAAGTGCGCGAAGCCATTCCTGACGTGCAGCTTCGAGACGCTCTTCAACGACGGCAGAATCTATCGCTTCTTTATGGTCATCAAGCGTAGAAAAAGGATCGGCATTCTTAACCACTTTCGCCGTAGTATCGGCTTGAGATTTAGCCGTAATATTTTTCGAACTGCCGCAGCCCTCAAAAATCACATACGGTGCGAGAGCGAGTAATAAGATGAATAGCTTTCTGTAGGGGCTGTGCAGGTATGATTTGAGTCGGTTATTTTGAGTCATTTCAAATTACTACTGATAAATGTTATTACAGGGGACGTAATAATAGTAATTTATTCAATTAGTAATGCCAAAACAGGCTGAGAAGGGTCTAATAAAAGAACCTTCGCAGCATGGGGGCAATTGAATAAACATACTACGTACTTCCTATGAGATTACTGACAGTAAAACACCAATTTCTTCTCTTCTTCGGATAAAATTTGAGTTCAACTGTATATCACCCTTCAAATATACGACATTTTTAGTAGAAGGTTTCGATTTTCGCCATTTTTCCCCACCAAACGATAGGGCAATAATTTCTGCCCTACTCAATGCTGTACCAAAACGAATTCTCAAGGTACTTATGTATAGGGGGAAGATTACTGAATGAAAAGAATGTTTTACTCTATCATATTTTTTGTGTTATCCTTTTTGGCATTGATAGCACTTTGCGGACATGTGTAAAATGTTATTCCCGACACATTCACTTCGCTCAGTACCTCATTATCAAGTGCGAAGAGGAATTTGAATTTACACTATGCTGTTCTCCGAAGGCATGACCACTGCAAATAAAACCTCAGATAAAGTAGAGAAAGTCGTTCTCATTACCGGTGCCTCTCGAGGAATAGGCAAGCAGTTAGCGTTCGAATGTGCCCGTCGCGGTTTTCGTACCCTACTCTGCTCGCGAAATGCAGAATTATTAGAAGCAAACTGCGCCGCGATCAATGAACTTGGAGGAAATGCCCGATTTATTACATGCGATGTCACAAATGACGAAGAATTGAACCGCGCTATTACCTTCACCTTAGATACGTTTGGTCGAATAGATATTGCAATTCTTAATGCCGGCATTGGCGGCTCTAATAATTTTAGTGACTTCGATCAGGGTTCATTTGACAAAGTATTTGCAACAAACGTGACGAGCGTCATACACGGGCTGAATTTACTCATTCCGGTGATGAAGCGCCAAGGTTCAGGAACAATCGCCTGTATCTGCTCTCTTGCCGATACTCGTGCAATACCCGGGAACGGTCCTTACATCGCAAGTAAATCGGCGATTCATATATTACTCGAAGCAGCAACGATAGAGTTGAAGCCGCTTGGTATCAATGTCGTCACCGTGCGTCCGGGTTTTATAGATACTGATTTAAACTCGCAGAATAAAACATGGATGCCCATGTTGATGAAATCCGAACGAGCTGCAAAAATCATAGTAAATGGAATTCTGAAAAATCGCCCGAATATTTCGTTTCCGCTGCCGATGGCTTTCGTCTCTGCCATTTCCAGAATTATACCACCGTTCATCTGGCGATTTATATTTAGGGTTAAGTAGGTCATTCATATGCGACAACGGCGGACGGACAGGAATCTCCATCCCACGTGAAGGAATCCCTCTAATCACTTAACCGTTCTTCTTAATAATTACCCATAATTTTTATTATCATGCAAATAGAAGATGTATATCGAATTGCCTTAGAAGCATTCACTGATGCTTTAGACCAGAAACTCACAACGCCGGAAACCGATGTTACCATCGCTCCGAAATTCAACCATGGAACAGTAATCTTGAAACCCAGAGATTCTTCGATGCAATCGAAAGAGATCGATATTGAAGTTTTTTTTAAAAAGATCATTGGCATCCGAAATAATTTGCGCGTTCTTGAGCAAAAGATCAATACCAGTAAATTGGAGGAAGGGGAGAAGATAGAATTACAAGGTTACATCACACGATCTTACGGAAGCTTGACGACATTTAATGTCCTGTTCCAGGATAATGACGATAAATTTGTAGGAATGAAAGTGGAATAAAATAATTACGAATTACGAATTATGAATTAGAAATTACGAATCAAAATTATTTCTTGTAATTCGTTATTCCTAATTCGCAATTGAAGATTTACTCTGCCAGCACCTTTGTAAGCTCGAAGAGAATAGTATCCACCGGTTTCTTTTTCTCTGCAGCTTCAGTAAATGGCGTAAGAGAAAGTTTTCCGTTCACCTCTCCGGTCATGATGTTGCTCTGTCCGTTTACAAGTGCCTCTACTGCAGCAGCGCCAAGTTTCGATGCAAGGATTCGATCACGCGCTGTCGGGCTTCCGCCACGCTGTACGTGGCCCAGGATTGCAACGCGATAATCTATACCTGTATGCTCCTTGACTTTTTCTGCAAGTTTAAACGCTCCGCCTGCATCATCACCTTCGGCAACAATGATCATGTTCGAGCGTTTTGTCGAGCGCTGGTTTTTGAATATTTTTAACAACTCATCGAGGCTTGTTTGATTTTCGGGTATTGCAATGAACTCTGCCCCGCAGCTTAAACCGACATCAAGTGCGATGAAACCGCTTGTTCTTCCCATGACCTCTATATAGAATGTCCGTTCAAATGCATCGGCAGTATCGCGGATCTTATCAATGCTCTCAAGAGCAGTATTAATAGCAGTATCAAATCCGATCGTGTGGTCAGTGCCGAAAAGATCGTTATCGATTGTTCCGGGACAACCTACAACTGGTATATCAAACTCTGCGCAAAATATGCCGCCGGCAGATGCCGTTCCATCTCCGCCAATAACGACAAGCCCGTCCATCCCTGCTGCGCGCATACAATCGTACGCTTTTTTTCTGCCTTCAGGAGTATGGAATTCCGGAGTGCGCGCTGATTTTAATATTGTACCGCCGCGTTGAATAATATTCGATACAGAACTGCGGATGAGTTCGGTATAATCCCCTGCCATAAGTCCTGTAAAACCATGCTCTACTCCGAGTACACGAATATCATGATGCCTCGCTACGCGCGTCACTGCGCGAATACAAGCATTCATCCCAGGCGCATCGCCGCCGGCTGTTAGAACTCCTATTGTTTTTATTTCTGGCATAAAAGAAAAGCTAATTGTTTTGAAGGCGTTAAACAACGGAAGGTAAATAAAACTCCCCTCGTCCGCTTATTAAAATTACGACATCAGGAATTGCATATAATGGAGGTTGTAAATAATATTTATATATGTCATTCCGAAACGAAGTGAGGAATCCCCTGAGGTTTTACTAAAAGTAACTTCTAATGATAATGCAGAAATTTCCGAACTTCCCCTATATCCGAATTGAGATAGGATACCCGCATCACATAAGACCCTGTCGGAAGATCATGCACATCAACTTCAGCCATCGTGTTTTCTATTTTATAATCCGGGTAATACTGCATACCTAAAAGATTAAAAAACTGAATTTGCTTTACCGAGAGCGAATGGTATAATTGCAGATGGATTTGATTTAAGGATGGATTCGGATAGACCGATGAAAAATTTAACTCATTAGCAGAGGAATTTTCTACGGAATTTACTTCCGAAGTAAGTGTGACAATCCAAATGTCATTGTAAAGTGTATTTCCATATTATATGGAATTATTTCCCGAAACATCTCCATCATTCGATGTAGTATTACCGGCAATAGCATATCCGCCGTCGGAAGCTTGAATGATAGACGCCGCGGATTCTAAGTCCTTTCCGCCAAGACATTTTTGCCAGATTATATTTCGCGCAGAATCTATTTTTACGACCCACATATCCCAGTACATTACACCAGCATGATTTCCTGAAACGTCTCCATCATTTGATCTTGTTTCGCCGGCTATTACATAATCACCTGTATGGGTTTGGATGATGGAATTTGCTGCATCGGGCAAACTACCTCCAAGACATTTTTGCCATGCGATATTGCCCGAAGAACTCAGTTTGATGATCCAGGCATCCATACCATCAAAACTTGAAGGCGCGCCATGTAAACCGGAAACGTCGCCATCATCAGAATTCGTCTGACCCGCAACGGCATATCCGCCATCGGAAGTTTGAATGATAGCTTGTCCGTACTCTTGATAACTACCTCCAAGACATTTTTGCCATTGAATTGCGCCGCTACCTGAAAGTTTTACTATCCAAATATCACCATAAGAATTTTTTCCAATATGCAAACCCGAAACATCGCCATCCTTAGAATTTGTATTGCCCACTATTGCATAACAGTGATCGGTAGTTTGAATGACGGATATGGCTTGATCATTACCTGATCCGCCAAAACATTTTTGCCATTGAACAGCTCCTGACAGACTGAGTTTCACAACCCACAAATCACTTGTCGAATCAGTGCCATCGTGACCAGAATGTCTTCCTGATACATCACCATCATTCGAAGTGGTTGATCCGACAATAAGAAATCCACTCCCTTCATCCTTGCTTTCGATTATGCAAGATGCTATTTCATAGCCAGACCCACCAAGACATTTCTGCCATTGAATATTTCCATCAATATCAAGCTTTACAACCCAAGCATCTACACCGCCATGATTACCGGAAACATCACCGTCATTGGACGATGTATATCCGGCAACGGCGTATCCGCCGTCAGAAGTCTGGATTACAGAACTTACTTGATCTTCATCGCTTCCGCCAAGACATCTTTGCCAAAGAATCTTCCCAGTAGGATCGAGATTTATGACCCAGCCATCGTTACGACCACTGCTACCAGAAACTCCGTGAAAGCCACTTACAAATCCATCATCCGACTCTGTATATCCTGCAATGACATAATTGCCATCAGTAGTTTGGATAATCTTGGTTGCTAATTCTTCAAAACTGCCCCCATAACATTTTTGCCATTCAATTTTTGGAGATTGCTGTGCGTAACTTTGATTTGTAAAAACGGAGATTGCAATACAGAGGCAAAGTAAACAATATACTTTTAAGTTTTGCATTTTTGATTACAGGTTTAATAATGAAGAATAATAAAAAAAGAAGTCCTCCGCAAAAGCGGCAAACTTCGGTGAAACACAACTTCGGGTTTGTTTTTCTCGGTAAAAAAAAGGAGGAAAATCTGCGAAGAGAACGGAGAAACTTTTGATTATGGCATAAAAATTGCTGGGGGGGGGTGACCCTCAAAAGTGCGATCTGTCTATTTAAGCAAATAGTACTCATGCAACTGCCAAACCTTTCCACCACAAAGATACGAAATTTATGAGGAGGCGTATCTTCTATTTTATTTCCGTTTTATTGCCCAATGACTATCTTCCTCGGCAGTGATCCATCGCCTAAGCTAAAATAATAAACTCCCGGAGTTATATTTGGTAATGTGACTATCTGAGATGTCTCTGAGCCTAATGGAATACTTGAAATTTCTCTTCCAAGCAGATCAACCAGTTTCAGTGTTGCAGGAGAACCGGATTCTCTATGTATCGTAAATGAAGGATTCCCTTTCGAGATCGGATTCGGATAAATACTAAAATTATTTTCGAAATTATTATTTTTTACGCTTGCAGACGTTAGCGGCGATGTTTCTTTTGCAAAATAAATATCTCCTGCATCGTTCTTATCATCCTGCCAACATAGATAGCGTGTGTCATCGGCGTTAAAAAGAACATTAGCAAAAGATTTGGCAGAATTGCCATTGACATTCACCGGTCTGTTATATACGAGCGGAGAATTAGTATTGGTCAGAATGTATCGCATACCGTAGTTGGAGGTCTGATAAGTAATAGCGCGATATTTGCCTTGATCATATAGCGCAATATCGGCATAATTAACTGTCTGCGCACCGTCTGCATCGAAGGCAGTGTTCACCGGTGTTTCGTTTGAGCCATTAGCAACAAAAGCATAATATAAATGTACCTTTCCCGAATCATCACGCGAATCACGCCAGACAATATGAGCGTCTTCACTTCCATCAAGGGCAATATGCGGTCCGGTTACCGGACATTCATAAATAGTCCAGTCTCCGGTAGAAAGTTTTAGAGCAGGTTGAAATGTCATGCCCTTATCATAAGAACGAGCAAGCCAGATATCACGAATATTATTAATATCCGAACGGTAGGTAATGTAGATATGTCCATCGGCAGTTGAAGCCATTTGTTGCGAGCAGCATTCGCACGTACCTCCGATTCCGCCTGGAGGAACATCAGCTCTTTTATTGACCGACCATGTCATTCCGCCATCGGTTGAACGCGTAAAATACAGAAGCGGAGTCTTGGCAAGCTTTCGCTGCGTCATGCGCATGTCAAGAAAAGAAACATACACATTATCGTTTGAATCGCAGGCGATCGAAGGAAAATCCTGCGCATATTTTGATGAATCGTCTGCATCACAAACTGAAACAGGTTTAGTCCACGTTTTTCCTTTATCTATCGAGCGAGTATACCAAATATCAGGCTGGCTATTAACCCGGCTTCCCATCCAAACGAGATGAATATTACCCTTTGTATCAATAACGAATTGTGCAGTTCGCTGGAAATTAGAATTGCAATTTGCATCAGCGCAGACAACTGAAGGCATAGAAAAAGTCGCTCCGCCATCGGTTGAAGAGGTCATTGCAATCGGTCCATTGCCCATACCATCCGAGCCGCGTACCCAGGCAACAAAAATATTTCCGTTGCGATCAAGTTTCATCATCGGCGCTCTATCAGCTAAACCGCTTCCGCCCATGTTTACCTGAACAGGCATAGTAAACGTTTGAGCATACATACTCGCAGGAAAAAGCAAAATTGCAATAAGTAGATTACGGTTCGTAGTCATAGTAATTTTATTGAGCATAATAACATATTTCCGAAATAGAAGTTACACTGAAAGTCAACTCTCAATGTAACACCGTTACCTTTTTAGAAGTACTAACCTTGCCGCCGGCATAACAAATAATTTGATATGATCCCTTTGGAAGTTTGCTCACATCAAAAGTAGTGCTTCCTGTTACTGAATTCTGTTCTGCAACCATCACACCTTCGATCGTATAAAGCCTGATCACAGTTTTTTCCACGTCGGATGAATGGAACTCCACCGTTACTTTATCATTCGCAGGATCGGGAAAGATCCTTGCATTGATTTCCTCATTTAAATTTTCAGCAACCTTTGAATTCAAAATTCCCGTAGCGGAGATCGCAACATTTTCCCATGAAGGAGATGCACTTTGTTGAAAGGAGATCATGGCGCCCGTTCCACCTGTATCACTCATTGTATATTGAACCGGAATCGTAATGCTCTCCGATGGCATAAGTGTGATGGGAAGTGGGGTATTGATTGTCAGTGATAAGATCTTCGATGGAGAACTTACCCAATTTTTTACTAATGTGATCGGGTTTTTCCCGGTATTGGAAATTTGAAGAGAAAACGTTTGAGGTTTATTTATCGGAGTTTTTAATAAAACCTCCGTTCGGGGGTTTATATCTATTCTGAAAAGTGAATCCGTCTTGGGTTGATTTGGTACTGCATTCCTTCCGATGAATGCTATATCTGTTTGGAAATTTGGAATCGTCAATGTTTGCTGACCTAAAGAAAGATCGGATTGCCCGATAATATCTCCGGTATGTACATCATACCAATATCCACTGCCATAGATTGGGCTATTGACCGGTATTTGTCTGGCAGCATTTATTTCATTTACATTGAGAAGATTTCGAATGTAAAGTGCAAATTCTTTCTGCGATTGCAATCCCCAAATATTCAGATTGCCTGATTGATAGAACTCTGATTTGCGAACTCCGCTATCAAGCAGAACGGCAAAATTTTGTAATATTCTTGTATATCGCCTTTCTTCCCAACCTAAATATTGATTACAAGGGCAATCTTTTGCGAACGTGGAGTTCCAAAATATGATCGTACCTTCATTAAAAAGGGCCGACCAGATCCTTCCGCGCAACCTCATCGCTGAAAGCGAATCCCAGCCTCCGTCACCTTGTTCACCAAAGATCACAGGTTTTTGGATCAACCCATATTCGTAATTGATCTGCGAAGCCGTTACTGCATCAGAACCTTTTACGTCCTCTTTACCGTACCAATGGGGAGAGATAATATCTATTGCAGGATGATTCGGTCTCTGCCAGCTTACAGAAACTAAATGCTTATACGGATCATGTGCATGGATATATCCGGCTACCTTTGTGATCCACAACGAATCCGGAGTATTCTCATTCGTCAATTCCCAAAAATCTACTAAACTGCCATAACGATCAATACAATATTGGGCATAACGCTCCGTTGCAGCCATTGAATTATCATCAGAAGAATTTCCCGGAACATTCGCTAAGATCGTCATGTAAATGCGGAAGCCATGCGAACG
>JANYLL010000078.1 GCA_025357895.1 Ignavibacteriota bacterium | reverse complement strand
AAAGAAGATACGTATTACTTATGGCTGAATTTTGAGCGCGAAAGGCTTCGAAAAGAATCAGTGTATCCTATTGAACCTCCGATCATGCAATACGTGAAATAAGTACGAATTAGGAATTACGAATTAGGAAAAACATGACATTGTCATTTCGAATGGAGTTTCGCTCCCCAATTCCATGACAACTCATTCTCCATAATATTTTATTTTTGGATAATGAAAAACGAACATTGTTTTTATTGTGCTTTTTTATGTGGTGCTTGTTGCGGCATTCTTTCTGATCTGTTGCTGATTGGAAAGCAATTTTTTCCACGGCGCATGATAGATCACATTCCCAAATGACAAAAATCGTCCTTTTCTTTGACAATTCCGTGACAATCGGGCTTCTCTGAAAACGTAGTTTTGTATCACATTTTACAAATGGATCATACTACAATGAAGAACAACATTTCTAAATTCTATCTGCTTTTTCTGGCATCGTTTGGTTTTATTCTGACGCTATCAAGTTGCTCGGTTATCGGTTATGGAATAGGCACTGCTATCGAGCCGAGTTCATCACATGATACCGTTCCGATCTTCAGAAATATCGATGACTATAAGGGTCAAGAAGCGAAGATTCAATTTGCTGATTCGGTTTGCTTTGCGACATTCGATGACTATCATGGCGAAGATCCACGGGAATATGCGTCGCGGTATGCAGATTTTTCAAGCACGAAGCCGAAATCAGAGATCATGATAGAGCCTGGCAAGTATATTAAAGCAGAAAAAAATATCTCTCCACTACTGATTCTTTCACCTATTGCATTATTTATCGAAGTTGTCAATAGCAGGCACTCCGGATCATTTAGCGGATATGCTCCGGATGGTATTATTTTAGATGGAAATGTCTTGAAGCTATCCAAGTTCGATGAATTTCGGACGACGCAAAAGATCTCGAAAGATCTTTTACTTTCGTCATACGAATCTAATTCAGTGCCCATTGAGGGATGGATACATTTTCATACAAAAACGGAAGAATTTGATCTGAAGAATTCGGATTTCACCAATACCTATATTCTCCCCCATCGCTCCTATGCGCGATGGGTTGGTATGGTGATCGGATTAGTAGTTGATGCATTTGTAATCGACTATGTTATTAATCATCCACCTAACTTATTCTCGAACTGGAATTGGAGTGGCGGCGGCGGCAACTGGAAAATGGGACCTATGATGTAAATGCCAAGTATCCTTTCTGCTCCTCATTTTGCTTCCTTTTGCAAATGAATTCTTCTCTCAGTTTTCCCGTTCATTTACAAAAGGAGGCATTATGAAAAAATATCTTATTCTGTTTTTTCTTGTTCTTTCTTCATCCTCATTTGCTCAGGATAAATTGATCCTCGGTTTCGATGCCGGATCGCTTTTTGCAGGCGAGCACATGACGAATACTCCTTCCGGTCTTCAATATAGTTATTCACCGGATTATCTTTTTGGTATCGAAGCCGGATACGGATTTTCCGAAACGTTTGGGTTACGCATGCAGATCTTCATCGATCAGCGCACGATAACATCGCATCAGACTTTTACTCGTTTTGGCGGAGATTCCGCATTGACTCAAACTTATACGATACACAACCAGACTTCTACTCAATACCTTGAAATTCCGATCACTGCAAAATATAATTTTTTCACAGGAAGAACACACGGCTACTTTTTCGGTGGTCCGGTCATCGCATTCAATATTGATAATGATGCTGCTTCAAAAACGAACATAGGATTTGCCGGCGGTATAGGTTATTCCCGCGATCTTACCCATACCATAACTTTTTTTGCCGAAAGTGGATTTACTCTTGGGCTTTATAACCTTTCCGGGGATTATTGGAACAAAACATTTTCCAGAGATTTTCGAATCAATGCCGGACTTCTCTTTAATATTGGTCTTCCAATAGAAATTGATTATTAGTACGAGTATTATTCGTAATTGTCCGCCACTGCGAATCATAAATCACATTCCCAACAACGAACACATTACCTTTACCCATCGGAAGGGGCGCAAGCGAGAGCATTGATCTTTGCTCATCAATTGTCAGCGATTGTTTTAATTCTTGCAAACGGACTTGCAACTTTTCTTCGGTTTCGGTGATGATGTTATCGTGTTCAATAATAATATTCGTATCAAAATCCATTGCAAGTTGTCTTGTCAAAGCTCTGGAAAATTTTCCGAGAGAATAATCCACAACATCGCGTAGAAAAACATTGTATGATGTTTCAGCATTCGAAAGATTAATGCCATCGGTATCGCCAAGTGCGATCTTCGGCACCTTGAATGCTTCTCTTATCGCATCGCGAAGCATCGCTCTGGATTTTGCAAAATCAATTTCTTTGGAGCCATTGGAAATTGCGCTAAGCTCGCCGCCTGCCGGCAAAATTGCAAGCTTGGAAACATTCGCCGCGCCCTGATATTTTTCTTCCCACTTGATACGAATATCATCCATTTGCGCTTGCGTTAAGATCGTGCCCTGCGGAAATTTCAGCGCAGCGCGCGGAACAGAATCGTTATCGAAAAATCTTTGCTGATATAATCGCAATGCCGAATCGGTTTTTGCCGTATCTAAAATATCCGATAAAATTGCATGTCCGTAAAACGGAGCCGTGCGGATATCGGATCGCTTGATATGAATAATATCATCGGCAGAAAGTTTTGCATTCGTCGGAAAAAAAAGTATAATATGCCGGAAGTTCATCTGCGCCTTTTTCAATGATAAAACTCAGTGCCGGCAATAACCATAATTCCGATACATCGCCGAATCCATTACGTACTTTCAAAAATATTGCATTGCCTGTTGCATCAAGCCATTGGCTTGATAGCTCAAGCATATCGGCAAGATCGAAAACAGGATTTGGATTGCGCAATAATTTTTCCAGCGGATGGTCATGCGCTAATCTTTTCTTCACCTCTGTAAACTGTCGGCTGTCTGCTTTCAGTTCGTACCCATGAGATTTTCCTTTGCCGATCGCTTCCAATCTTGCATGCATAGCCGAAGAAACCGTTTCGCGAATGAATATTCTCTCGCGGATTATCATAGCGATTCATTAACCACGGCGTAATCTGCTGTCCTGAAGCAACTTCGATTGCCGGAGTCGTCTGTTGTTTTTTATTAACGGATATATTTATTTTACCGAGAGAAATGTTCATAATGTAAAATTAGAAATGTAAAATGTAAAAATGGGGTTAGGGAATGCAGTGGAACGAAATCTTAATCCGTTCGGGGGGGGTTAAAAATCGGTAGGCGCAGGCTTTAGCTTGCGGGAATGCTCAAGGGTTATAAACTTTTTGTTTCTTGTCGGCAATCAAAATCAGTTTGTAAAATATCATCCGGAAGAGCTATATAGTTTAGTGATGAAGTGTAGAATCACCGCATAGCAGATTTGGGTCGTATGCTTTAGGTTCATAGATATCATCATAAAATATTTGCCCTGTGCATTGATTGATTTTATCTTCACTCAATTTTTTGACAGAATAGATTGCTTTTACCAGCGGTTTTTGTTGCTCCCAAAAAAAGCGCCGGGTTTCTGAATACTCATCGTCTTGTAAAACAAATGCATTCCATGATGTGCTGATCTGTATTCTGGATAACTGAAAGTCCTGGTTACTTTTATGTATTCTTCGCGGAATAGCCCGCCACACACTATCTTTGAATGACTCGGCAATTTTTGCCGGCATTTCATCGGTGAAATAATAATTCATCCTGCATACCAGATCGTTTGAGTCGATGTAAACATAGAGCCTCGCTAAGTGCTGCCACTTATTGAAATTCTCGATCTTCAAAATTTCACTTTTATAGAAATAACCGCCAAGCACAACAGGATTATACTTCGCCAGCAGCGGCATCGCAGCGTTCTTCTTCATGCCGAGTAAGCTATCGAGACCGCGTGCCTCATTTGCGCGGACGGTTTTCCAAAGTTCATCGCCCTTTTCTTGCTCGGATGCAGCTGTTGAAAAGAATGTGAGCATTATTAGCAGTTTGTACATACCTATAGAACACACTACTCATGCATTAGTTTTCAGCGTATGAAGAGATCGTAAAGATCATGATTTAATCAGGATCATAAGCCATTGCGCACTTTCAAAAATATCGCATTGCGCAATAATTTTTCCAGCGGATAGTCATGTGCTAATCTTTTCTTCACCTCTGTAAGCTGTCGGCTGTCCGCTTTCAGTTCGTACCCATGAAATTTTCCTTTGCCGATCGCTTCCGAAATTGCATGCATAACCGAAGAAACCGTTTCGCGAATAAAATGAATATTCTCACGCGGATTATCATAGCGATTCATTAACCACGGCGTTATCTGCTGTCCTGAAGCAACTTCGATTGCCGGAGTCGTCTGTTTTTTTTTTTATATAGAGATGTTGAGTTTACCCAGTTGTATTTTCATAAATGTAAAATTAAAAATGTTGAATGTAAAATTGGGATTTGGGTGATCATTAACGTCGCCTACGGTTGAAACCGATGGGCTATGTTTCATTCTATCCGCTTAAGCAGATGTTTTTCTTCGTCCGAAGGACGGATGATTCTTACACATGGGTTTCAGCCATGTCGGAATTCCAAATAAAACTATTTCTGTGTGTCTAAAATCGGCTCATGTATATTTTGACGAATTGCTTCAGTGTCATCATGTGCTTTGGTATACATATAGTGTAATGATACAACTGAATATAGGATTTTCCCACCTTGCAAATGATAGAGACGACGACTGCTAAAACGATCTTCCCAATTAATGCAGACAACGGAATCCAAAATTATGAGATGCTTAATTCGCGGATTCGGATTATCTTCATAGACCTTACCAGCCGTCTGTGGAGGTATATATTCATAAGTGTCTTCTAAACTTTCTAGCAAATTATTCTTAAAGCTATCTGATACACTATTGGCTAATGTTCCTTCAAAAAAATAATTCATCTTACAAATTCTATCCGATGAATCGATATAAATGTACAATGTTGCCGAATGCTGCCATTTATTGAAATTCCGGATTCGAAGTATCTCTTTTATATATGGGTAATACTTTCCGGGAAATGTGGCAAAATTATATTTGGATAATATTGGCATTGCACGTTCCTTTTTTATTCCGACCATGCTATCCAATCCCCGAGCTCGATTTCCACTAATTAATTTGATTTGTTCATCTTCGATAACTTTTGTTTCTGCAATTCGATGGTTTTCTTTTAGTACGATATTGCTATCGGCAATTTCTTTTTGCTTCGAATTGTAGTTTGAAAACGTACCATTATATATATTGCAGGAATTGTCGCAAAAGAATGTGAGTATAATTAGAAATCTATACATACTAATTGAACACCAAAGTTTGTCGAACCCTTGCAAAAGTACGAGATCAAATTTTCTGAGTTGTTACATTTTTACAGCATTTTGTTATATAATTCACATATTTATTTAGGGTTACTAACAGACATGTATAAGTTTGTGTATAGATAGAGGGATTTTACCTGATTTAAGAGTTCAAGACTGGATGGCTCTACCTTAAAAATCATCGAATTTTCAGACTTATATGTAGTGGTAATTTATCCGTCGAAACATTATATTTGTATTTTATTACTATAAATTCAGATGCTATTTGTCCCCAACGAGCACTATACGATCTATTATCATGACGGCGAAGTCCTAAGTTTTACTGTCATTAGCGATGAAATCTCCTGCCATGAAAGGCGTGTCAAAATACATGGCTCTGTAGAAGAGACGCGCATTCACAAACTTCTGGCAAAGCAATGGAAAACGGTTGAGCGGATTACACCTTCGGTATTATCTAAGAATAATTTACATTAAGTAGACCTTTGATTCTTGTTTTTTTCTGATTTCCTCCAATTTCAATCCATATCGTGCAAGTACGGTTGCATCTGCACGGTCCGGACTTCTGCCCAGGCGTTTCTTCAGATCGTTCTTATCTTCGAGCAGATATTTTTCCGATCCCAGGCTGTGTATGCGTACTGCCGTTATTTCCTGATGAAATTTATGATCATCCAAAAGTTTTATGTGACAGCGTTTTAACTCATCATCGAGATTAAAATACATCTCAGCCCGTGCATTTGCAAATTGCCTGTATGGTGTATTAAGAAATCCTTTTGCCGAAGATCCGAAATTTACGGGATGGCAGGGAATTGCGCGGGATTTCAGAATATCCTTAACACCTCCGCCGACTCCGGTATCATCGAGTGAGATAATTTCCCATCCCTGTTTATAAAAACTTTCCGCTTTCTCTGCGATCTCAAGAAGATCTTTTGTGCGCATTGCATAAAAGGGAAGTTGTGTATTGCCATCGAAGAATGCAAATACCGTTTCATCTTTTCCGCTTCGTGCAATATCAATGCCCATCGTTTTTATTCCGCGCTCTTCTTGTATTTCAAGCGAGCGATGAACCTGATGCATCGCAATTAATCCTTCGCCGCTTTCGGTGGACTATTCACCTAATATCCGCGCCGATACTTCTGCCGTCTTGCGCCAATGTTTTCCGTTGAATAGAAAACTATCTTTCGAACCCGCTTCCACTTCATAGCTCCAGGTAGGAAGCATATCTGCAAGCCATTGAGGTGAAACAGCGCCTTTGATCTCGGGGATATTGTTCTTATCAGTCGGAGGACTTTCTCCGGTGGGATGAACTCGTAGTGCGTCCGGCGAAGCCTCGCTCAGGGACTGAGAGTCCGTGTCACTGGACTCCGCGTCAGTTCCTCTTCGCTGCGCTACATTCGGATGATCGAGCGCAGAGATCTGGATCAGATGCCAATCGCCGTTATGCTCTGCTTCGAATGGAAATGAATCGGTGTCAAGAGGATTATAGGCAAGGATAACCTGTGCTTCTTTTCCGGTCGCATTACCAAAGAGTGCATTCATGATATCGCGGCTGACGCCGGTTGCTTCATCAACAACGATCAGCATTCGCTCAGCATGAAAGCCCTGCGCATTTTCCGGAAGAGCCGGAGAAATGCCTATAGCATAATGTTTATCAGTGATCTTGATGAATGTTTCGGTGATCTGCTTTGGCTCAAAGAGATTTGCATTCTTCGCCTGCTTGCGAATTTCGCCCCAGAGATTTCGCTTGACCTGTGTATGGCTCGAAGCCGTTGTAACGATCATCGAGTCATCGCACATTTTTAATTTCCAGTTGCATATAGCAGCAAGTGCAGCAGTCTTGCCTGCGCCGTTGCAGCTGCGGATGAGGATCTTTCGCTTGCCTGTTTGCACAGCGTCGAAGATCTCTTCGAGCTTAGGCCACATGATAATGCCGAGTTGTTCAGAAGCAAATTGTTTAAGAGGGATGTATTCTTGTTCTACTTTTTCAGACATAATGGAAATGGGAATTACGGTAAAGGAAAGGACGGAGGTAGTATCGATAGGTGCAGGCTGAAGCCGGCGCCTACCAATGGGGATGAGCTTTTCTAAAAAGCGCCGACTTCTTCAGCACGCTGCACCATCACATCGGTGATGATGCGCAGGGCGTGATCGCGGGTTTGTCAGAAGTCCATGAGTTCTTCGCCAACATAATCTTCCAGGTCTTCGATATAGAATGCAGAGACCTTTACGAAATCCGAAAGGAAATTCAGATCACGCGGATGGATCTCGACATGTGCAGGGCTTTCTTCACATTTACTTTTCCGCGGAACGCGCAAGCGTTTTTTTGGAGAAGTAGCATGAACACTGAGAACGGGGCTGAATTCTTTGGTCTGGTAGTTTTCTGTGTTTATCATAGTCGTAATTTATTTTTGTTAAGAAAATTTTTCAGTTAGTATGGTAGGCGCAGGCTTTAGCCTGAGGGCGTTACTCACCATGCGGCATTCACGCTGGCTAAAGCCTGCGCCTACCGATATAGTTATCGTTTCAAAAAAAGGCAAAGCTTATCCGCGCGCTTTTGCATTGTGCAAAAGCAGTCATGTTTTTTTATGAATGATTATTTTCGGGAAAAGGTATTCCCCTTACTTTAAACTGTGAGCTGACAACTCTTAACTTTCCTTAGTCCTCCATTGTCAGTCCCTTAATTCGCTGTTTGATATCATGCAGGCGCCAATCTTTTCCTTTTTCTTTTGCGAAGATCACGTCTTTTTCCGGTCCGACGACATGAACGCGTACAAGCGGCGCTCCATCGTTTAAAAATTGCTGCACTTCCTCGCCGGCGATGCCAAATCCCATGCGGGTAATACGGCTCGTAGGCTCTACGCCTTCAGTAGTGATAATATATTTTTCAGCTTTCACGGATCGGTTATTTATTTAAGAACGAGATAAGAAAGAACGAGTTGAAAAGATGATTACAGGGTGAAAAGTTTCAGTTTTGGCTTTTCATTATTCTCCTGAAGAGTAAAAATCATAAAATAAACAAAAAAAATGCTTATGTTCGAACTCTCGAATACAAATATACGGAATAATTATTCATTTGTCAAGGTGCTCATCGAAGAAAAAATGAAAAAAAAATTAAAATCACTCAAATTTGCTCAATATCACAATATTTATTTTTTTAAGATACAAAATAATTCTGTTTTTATTCTTTTCCTTAGGAGCGGTGCGAAGACATAAATTATATAAAAAAACTATTGAGATGAACTTTTGAATACAAATATACGAAATTGTACGACGTTTGTCAAGGTGCCCATCATAAAAAAAAATAAAAAAAATTCAAAAATGTCGAAATTGGCTTAAATTCAGCATATTTTTTTTTGGTTTTCTGATAAAAATTTCGTATATTTGTGCTTAGAGCATCAGCACGTTTGTATTTTTTGATTTTACTACCTTTCTTATTTTATGGAAACAACGGAAAAAACTACTTCGGAAAAACGGCCTATGGAGAACGCAGGAGAGCCGCCGCTTCGACGCAGGGAAACCCAGGGGCAGCGGCTTCGTCGTCTGCGTGATGAACGCGGAATCAAGCAGGGATATATTTCGCGAACTGCCGATATCACACAGGCGCATTTATCGCGTATTGAAAACGATGAATCCGGCGTTACGAAAAATACGCTGCGCAAGATCGCCGAAGCTATGGGTATTCCATTCGATGATCTTTACTTACCGAAAACTGATAAAGACGAAGGTCCGCGTACTATAGATATAGATGATGTGCTCGGAAGCGATGCAGCGATGGTACGCTTCATGGGCGGCGAACGCCCCGACGATGCTACCATGCAATGGGTTAAGCGCTCGCTATCTGTTATCCGTCAGGAGATCAGAAGAAGAAGAGAGTATTAAGAAAATTACGAATTAGGAATTACAAATTTTTGATGTTGCCATGCTGCACTCTGTCAAATTTGCTTTCGCAATTTTGGCAGAGTAAACTTGCCGGGCGAAACGGGTTTGTATAATACAGGAAATTGTAATTGCTCTCTTACTCATATAAGTGCTTTTTAACCTCGCTCGAATTTATTATTTCGCAATAATTTTCCGTATTTTGCAGGACAAACTATTGCATCAAAATTTGATGTTCCCAAAGATATAGTGCTGACGAGCCGGTAAATTTTATAATTAAACCTTTCTCATCCTCGTGCCTCTGAGAGAGTCAGGGAAGAAAATTACAAAGAGTAGTACTTCTCACTGAAACAACTTCTCAGGAATTGTATCATTCTGGCATAAGTTACATAGCAGCATTTCGCTCTTTGCTAACCCCGAAAGAGAGATCGGAGTGCTATTTCCAGGAAAATTTAATTATCAATACTACGATGAACTATTTGAAAACATTAGCTTTAGCGCTTTTATTCGGGACGTTGCTTAGCGTATCTGCTTTTGCAGACGGCAAGCCAAATCAAGGTGGACCAGGCAGCGGCGATCCGGGGAAAAATGCTCATTTCGGATTAAGCGATTCCTGCTGGAATGTCTTCTTGTCCCAAATATCTGCTGCAGATGCAGCGAAACTTGCTGCTGATCAGGCGACAATTTCCGGTAATCAGGCTCAGATCGATGCTTTGAATAAGCAGATCGGCGATCTTTTAAAGAATGGTGGCGGAAGAGATTCTGCAACACGCCAGAAGATCAAAGATCTTAACAGTCAATTAGAAACGATTAATAAGGCGAATGGCGCTGCACAGATGGATATTAATTCCGTCATCGGAAATAATAGCAAATTACTTTCTACGATCGAAGAAAATTGCGGCAGACCAAATAATCCTCGTGATACCGGCAAAGGGGGACCGCGCGATACGTCAAAAGGTGACGGCGGAAAACATGATAAGGACAGAAGAGGACATTTCGGACTAAGTGATTCATGCTGGAATATTTTCCTCACGCAGATCACAGCAGCCGATGCAAGTCAGCTCGCTGCGGATCAGAAGATCATCACCGATAACCAGACGCAGATCGATGCTCTTATCAAGCAGATCAGAGGGTTGAAAGGCACGAAAGATTCTACCGTTCGGGCACAGATCAGATCGCTGATCGATCAGATCAACGCTTTGCGCAAAGCAAGTGAAGCTGCTTTGAGAGATTATGCTTCTATCATTAAGAAGAATAAAGATATTTTGCAGAGCATCCGCAAAGATTGCGGCAGACCACAAACGCATAAAGGCAATCCCGGTGATCCGACAAACGGAATGACGGTATCGGAGATCGTTCCAAATCCTGCATCTGCCGGAGCCATGCCGAGCATAACTTTGACACTTGTTGCAGATGCACAGGTAAGTATTTCGATTGGCAGTGCAATTGCACAAGGACCTCCGGTGAAACAGATCTTTAATGCGCTGGTGACTGCCGGTATCCACACTCAGACACTTGATCTGACAGGCTTTGGAGCAGGTGTGTATCTCGTCACCATCCAATCAGGAAATGAAATGGTCACTAAAAAACTTGTGATCCAGTAACAGAAAATTTCATAGATGTTCTGAAAAGGGCGGCCGTGGCCGCCCTATTTTTATAAAAAATTTTAATTTGCCTCTCATACTGAGCGGAGCAAAAAAACGCACTCGCAATTTCTTGCGTAGTGAATAATGACACATATTCCCGAATATCTTTTTTCTCTTCGTAAATTTGCATTCACATGCTGCCACTATCAGATATTCTAACTATTCTTGGTATCATCGCCGGTGCGGTGGTTCTTGGTGTTGTACTGGAAAAGCTTTTGCTTCCGATGTTGCTGCGCTTTGCAGATAAACGAAGCTGGAGATTATGGAAGATCGTTATTGGTTCACTGAAGATGGTGATCGTCCTCTGGTTTGTTCTTATTGCCTTAAAAATTATCCAGCCAATGATTCCGCTCAAACCGGCATGGGTGGAGATCACGAATAAAATTTTATCGGTTCTCGTCCTGATATCCATTACAATTATGATCGGCCGTATTGCCGTGGGCTTGCTGCGCAATTCATCCCGAAGCGAAGCTGCGGCTGCAATGCCGACGACGACGATCCTTGTTAATATCACAAAGATCATAATATCGCTGCTGGGATTACTTGCGATCTTTCATAGCCTCGGCGTTTCAGTAACGCCTATGCTGACGGCTTTGGGAGTCGGAGGATTGGCTGTTGCCCTTGCATTGCAGGATACGCTTTCGAATCTATTTTCCGGACTACAGATCATTGCAACCAAGCAGGTGGAGATCGGGGATTTTATTAAACTTGCTACGGGTGAAGAAGGGCAGATCGATGATATTGCCTGGCGCGTAACGACGATGAAAACGAATGTTGATAATCTCATCATCATTCCGAATTCAAAATTCTCGAGTACGAACCTTACGAATTTTTCGCGTCCGCAGAAATATTCGATTCTCGTCATTCCGATCCTCATCGCTCATGGAACAGATCTGGAAGCAGCAGAACGAATTGCCTTTTCTGCAATTGATGAATTTGTAAAACACGATAACGTTCCGTTAGTGAAGCAGCCTGAAG
>JANYLL010000047.1 GCA_025357895.1 Ignavibacteriota bacterium | reverse complement strand
TTGCATGAATCTGATTGATCGTCAAACATCTAACCTCGTCCTATAGGACTATATGTCCTATAATATCTGTAAGCAATACTATAACAACTCTCCATCTAAAAAAGTATTACACTTTTAGGGCAAAATTTTATCCTCTGGGATGGAATCTGCGATGAACCTCAAGAAGATAGCTCCGGTCAATGTGGGTATAAATCTCCGTTGTAGAAATATCAGCATGTCCCAGTAATTCCTGTACTATTCGGAGATCGGCTCCCCCTTCAAGCAAATGCGTTGCAAAGGAATGCCGAAATGTATGGGGTGTTATCTGTTTTTCGATCTTTGCAGCTTTCGTGTATTCCTGAATAATATTCCAGATAGCCATTCTTGAGAGGCCTGTCCCCCGTTCCTGATTTAAAAAAACAACGTCCGTCATTTTTCCGTGTTTAATAAAGAGCGGTCTGACTTTATTAATATATTCATTAAGAAGTTTAATTGCCATCTTGCCGATGGGAACGAGGCGTTCTTTTTTTCCTTTGCCGAAAAGACGAACCAAGCCATCATTCAAAAATAATTGCGATACGGTAAGATCGGTTAATTCAGAAACTCGCGCACCCGTTGCATAAAGAAATTCCAATATGGCTTTATCCCGCACACCTTTTTTTGTTGTTACATCGGGTTTCGAAAGAATCGTTTCTATTTCTGAAACGGTGAGAATCTCCGGCGGCTGGCGGCGAGGTGTTTTTAATTCTAAAGATTCTGTAGGATCGAAATCCAGAATGCGTTCAACAAGAAGAAATTTATAAAAACCCCGAACAGATGAAATAATGCGCGCAATGCTGGATCGTTCAAGACCGGTTTCAGAAAGTACTTTTATAAATTGCTGAAGTTCAATTGTTTTTGCTGTTTCAAAAGTTTTATTCTTTGCGGCAAGGAATGAAGTGAGTTTACTAATATCCCGGGAATATGCATCGAGCGAATTCTTACTCAGTCCCCGTTCCAGCCGTAGATAACTAAGGTAATTGCGCTCAAGCGGCTCGGGCTTTTTTGTATTTCCCACTCCTATAGCGCTGCTTGATGCCGGACTTGAGGGTACGCTATCCGCGTATGAAATGTACCGATAAGAAGTCTTGCAAAGACGCTTCTGATGATCACAAGATCATGAAGTGTCAGATCGCATTCATCGAGCTGTCCATCAGCAATACGCTCGCGAAAGAGTGCAGCAAGATCATGCTCGATCAGTTCGACCGTCGGCTCATCAACGCGCATCGCCAAAGTTCTGGCAATTGCCTCTGATGCATCGGCAAGCATAACGATCGCAGTTTCTTTGGTATTAGGTTTCGGTCCCGGGTAACGGTAAAGCGAGTCATCAAGCGTTCCGCCTGCTGCCATTAATCCGAGCGCCTTTTGATAAAAGAACGAGATACGAAGTGTACCATGATGCATCGGAATGAAATCAATGATCTTCTCCGGCAATTTTTCTTTGCGTGCTAATCTTGTTCCGGCAAGGACATGAGCTTTTACCCGAGTTGCGCTCTCTGAGGCAGGGATTGAATCATGAATATTCTCATGGCTTTGGTTTTCAATAAAATCGGTAGGAGTGGCAATCTTCCCGATATCGTGAAACATTGCTCCGACTTTTGCAAGTAAAGCATTTGCGCCGATAGCAAGTGCAGCATTTTCTGCAAGTTGCGCGACGAGCATCGTATGATGGTATGTTCCCGGAGCCTCTGAAGCAAGCCTGCGCAAGAGTGGATGGTTGATATCGTTATAATCGGCAAGCCGAAGATCGCTCATCGTATCGAAAATAAGTTCTACAAGAAAAACAAGTCCAAGAGTAAGCACCGGCGAGATCAATGCGTTTCCGGCAGCAGCAGCAAGTTCTAAACCTATATCTTTGAGTGGAGCGCCGCGCTCGAAAGCAAGCGCAGTGATGGCAATAAAATATCCAAGAAATATATACCCGATGCTTTTAAATAATTGTGAGCGGCTCCGGAGATCGCGTACGGTGTAGGCTGCAAAGGCACCTGCCGATAGTCCTGCCAAAGCAACATTATAATCATTGCCCCGAATACCTGCTACGAGCAGTGCCACGATAACTGTTCCGTAAAATCCTGTACGGGAATCAAAAAGCACCGTCAGGAGCATCGAAGTTACAGGGATGAGGATAAGATACTCCAACGGAAACGAAGTATGAATTCCAACCGAAACATACGCCATCAAAGCGGGAAAGATCAGAATGACGGAGATCAATAAAAGTTGTGCATTATCCTTATAAATTCTTCGTCTGATAAATTTTACATACAGAACAAACAAGAGAACGATAATTACAACGTGCCCAATTGTTCCAAGTGCTCTTGCAGCTATTGCTCCCGATCCGCCAAGATCTATGCGGGCTTGTGCAAGACTTTCTAACTGCGCTTTAGCAGCCGGAGTAATGACTTCACCCTTACTGATTATTTTCTGACCTTCAAGTACTACACCATCCGTTTTCGGAACGCGATCAATAATATTTTTTCTGCTTTCATCGGTTCGTTCGGCGCTATAAGAAAGATTCGGAACAAGCAAGGCAGAAGAAATCTTTGCCAATGCACTTTTTACATCTTTTGCAGCATGTACTTCGCGCTCAACAACTTCAAGGAATTTATTCTTTGCGGATTCTTGCGCTAACAGATCGCGCACGAAGACGATTTGCTCTTCGCTGCTGCGCTTTCTGACGGCTGCTTTCTGATCGGGATTTCCGGAATACGCTGAAGGGATTGATGTAACGATGTATGAACCCGATAATAATTGAGAGATAGCATTCTTAATTTGATTTTCTAAAGAAGAATAATTTTGTTTGGCAGTAAATCTCTTCTCTTCCTGCAATAAGGCAGAAGATAGTGAAATACCTTCTTCAGTTGAGAGTCCGAAAAAAGAACTTAATTTTTCCAATGAATCCGACGTCTTCGAATTCTCCTTGGATCTTATTGCCAGATCCCTGAATTTAGAGAGAGTATTTTCGAGAGAATCGAACGTCCTTTGTTTTGCATTTGAATCTAGAACGAAAACCGGATAAAAATTTTCCAGCGCTTGCCCGATATCCTGCCGCTTTTGCTGCTCGCTTTTAAGAAGGCGAAAAGAAAATGGTGCGGCGACATCAGCATTCGTCCAGAGAGATCCGACGGAATAGCCCGTTACATTTTGGGGAGATTGTGCTTGTGGGAAAAGCACGGAAAGCAAAAGTGTTAACGAAATTGCAAGGATTATACGCGCAGATTTCGATCGGCGCCATCCGTCACTGCGAATGGCAATGCCGATCTTTTCAAAAGAACTTTTACCGCTATATTTCATCTGATCCTGTGAGGGAGGGACCATTATTACTTTTCCCGTAAAAGTGCCAATGCCATAGACTCGAGGTCACTCTTCTGCCGCATACCTATATAATGATTGCGGATCATACCTTTGCGATCGATAAGAAATGTAACGGGGATGGCATTCATTCCGCCGTACTTATCGGCAATATCATTATTACCGATCAGGATCGGATAGGATATTTTATTTCTTTCGACAAAGGGTCTGACCTTTGCTGCACCCTCCTGATCCAGAGCAATACCGATAAATTGCAATCCATCCTTTTCATATTCATTTTGGAGTTCAATGAAGTCAGGCATTTCTTTTAGGCAGGGACCGCACCACGTTGCCCAAAAATTTAAGATCACAATTTTTCCTTTGAAATCAGAAAGTTTTATATCTTTTCCAAATACATCTTTAAGCACAAAATCCGGAGCCGCCTGTAAATCGCTAAAATCGGCATGTTTGATATCCTCGGCTTTTGGCTTAGCAAAAAGAAATATAGCAATTCCTGAGATCAGAAAGAACATTACAAAAAGAATCGGACGCTTCATTTTCATCATCGTTCCAAATTATTGTTAATACCCTTCAATAGGGACACTATTATTACAAAATTTGAGCTGTTTTAGTGCTCTTGGCTTGAGTTTAAAAAGGTATTATGAGCGTATGAGGCATTCCTCTGGATCCCGTTTTTGGGGAAAGCAAAAGAAACGAGGAGCGGATATCTGAATGAAATAATTCTAAATCCTATTTGTCAAATATATCATCTGGCTTCATATTCGCAATGTAGTGTCCATTCGAATTAAACCAATGGTCGTGTTTCGTATCAGGATTTGCATTTGAAAGAGAGCCCTGAAAAGAAATAAGCTGGAGATTTGATATCTCTGATGTTATTCCGGTGATCGTACGTTCTAAGATCAAACCATAACCACGAGCAAAATATCGGATAACGTATAAATCGGAAGCCGCTCGGCTATCGGTATATTTAACAACGACGACATCACTGTAATGGATTTGTCTGCCGGGAAGATAATACTCCGCATATTTTCCGACAACATTTGCCTGAATTTTTTGAGCCGTATCGGCATACCATGCAGCGCCAAGATCGAGCGTCCCTTTTAAGACTATGATACCGATATCAGTTGGGGAGTTTGAAAGTATACAATTTACCGTACCATCGGAGGTAACGCGGTTCTTAAATAACAGTAAGGTATCTGTTGTTCCGCTCTGGTTTTGCGATACCAGACTTAAAAAGCTTCCGTATGTAACTGGCGGAGTAACGCCGTATGTTGCGACCGGGTTTGACGTTGTTTTATCCTGCGAATACGTGTAGGAGTATGTGGTGTTCTGCTGAAAAAAATATGCATCCGCATTCGAAGAAAGCGAAGTGGGTGCTACCGGTGCACTGCAACCTGCGAGGAAAGCTGTCAGTAGAGAAGCCGCAGCTAATGAAGCCAATTTTTTCATATCACATTTTCCTTAAAAGTGGAAATAAATTCCTGAACTTATCTCCAGATTATAACTTTGTTGCTTTGATTGCGATGCCACCGGAGCCGGGATCCCAAAAGCCGATACGCCTTGAGATATCACTTGCTGCTGCTGTGCATCAAGATTATAGCTCAGGTATGTTCCCCGAAATCCGCCAACGATTCCGAAGTTACTTGTTGCATCATAATGCACGCCAAGTTCTCCACCCCAAATCATTCCTGCAGATGAGGGCGCTGCCATAGCTGTCAGGGTACCAGCCCATTTTGCACCTACAGGTTGACGATATTGTAACAATCCGCCAACATAACTAGTTTGCACATGCACAAGGTCGGCAGCCATCGCTAATCCCTTTTTAGGATCGATGGGATCGATCTGTACGATGCTGAATTTTTTCATCGTTACATTTGCCGTACCAAAACTTCCACCTACCCAAAAATGCGATTGGATACCTGATACATTGGCAAAGGGTTGAAATAATGCGCTAATAGATGAATTGGTCACAACAGGCATCGAAACATTGGTCGCTGCATTATTCGGGAATTGCTTGCCAATGCTTTCATAGTATGAAAACTCCCATTTCTGAAGGAATGTCTTCTGTAGTATCTGACTCTCAGTAGTAAATGGTGAATGCTCCCAATACTGGTTCGGGTCGCGAACATAGGGAGAATTGAAGTTCGTCATAGCAATCTGCTTTGGAGTTACCGATGAGATCTGGGGTAAAGCATTTGCAGATATAACTTCACTTGAATTCTTTATTGCAATATCTTCATTTGCAAAATTCTCGTAAGTTATATTCTGTGAAATAATATTATCAAGGGGCGCTCCGGAATACGGAAGAGGAGTGTTTTGTGAATTACTTCTCTTATGACTTATAGGTTCTCGAGAACTTCTACGACCTTCTAGTCCTATATCTGAAGCTTCATGCACTACAGGTGATGAATTAAGAGTCTCCGCTATAGGAGGATTTGAATTCTTTCCTGCAAAATATCCTGAACCTAAACCGATAAGTAAACAAATAACTGCAATCGAAGCTGCGGAGAATACTGAGCTAAAAGCACCGGTGCGTGAAGCTGTCGTAGCTGCAGTTTCAATTACGGCAGCAGTTGGGGCTGCGGCAGTCTCTGCCAAAGGAGGCATCATACCGCCAAGGCGTGTCCAAAGTTTTTGTTCGGCGGCGTATGGAACGGCAATAGAATTGCGGTCGCGTTGGAAAAGCACTTGCTGATTCAAAAAGCTGCGCAAGAGATCGCGGCGCTCCGGAGAGACGGAAAGGCGGTGCAATAGCTCCGCTTCCTGCTCCGGATGCAGTGACCCATCCAAAAATTGAAGGAGTTCTGTGTTCATGCTCATATCATTAATCTCACTTTCGTTTTTCTTCTGAAAATTTATCGGTCAATATTTCTTTCCGACAATTTTATAAAGTTGTTAGTCTTTAGCCTTTAGTCGTTAGCACTCCTATTCTGCTAACGACTAAAGACTGATGACTAACGACTGCCCCTATTCTTCTTTATAATATGGTTCAAGAATAACTCTAAGCTGTTCTCTTGAACGATATATTCTACTTTTTACTGCCGGAACAGTGAGCTTCATCACATCGGCTATTTCGATATAACTTAAGCCCTGATATTCGAAAAGCAAGAATGGCTCGCGGTTTTCCGGCGGCACTTGCTCTAATGCTGCCTGAATCCTGACTGCCCAATCGTCACCATATTCCTGAGTAGGCGAGGCAAGATAACGCAAATCATCAATATTATCAAATGTTCTTCTATCTCTGATCCTATTAAGGCAAAGATTATGCGCGATGGTGAAGATCCAGCCGGCAAGACTTTTCTCTTCAGCAAACTGATGAGCGCGCTGATAGACCCTGATAAATACTTCCTGATACATGTCCTCGGCTTCGGCACTGTTACCGAGCATTCTCAGGCAATAACTAAAGACCCGCTGCCGAAAACGCAGATAAAGCTCAGTGAACGCCTCGCGCTTTCCGGCCATAAAGGCACGAAAAAGCTCGATCTCATAAGCGCGCTCGCGGTCCTTGTCGCTCGTGAAATTCGGGTCCATCAATGTAGGCTCAAGTAATTCAGCCATTGTTCATATACGTTTTTGCCCGGGTAGAGACGCGATAATATCGCATCTCTACAGATATTAACACGCTCTCCGCCCCAAAGTTGCAAACGAAAATCGCCCAAAATATGCTTTTTTATACACTTTATTGAATTGATAGACTGTAAACTGTCAACTACTCCATTTTGTTGTCAAGCGCGTGAAATTACTCGATCGGTATATTATTAAGCAATTTATTTTGGCGACGCTCGTTTCGATCGCTGCTTTCATCATTCTATTCGTTGCAATAGATCTGATGGAGAAACTTGATAAATTTCTGGATCGGAAAGTGCCGTTTACCGGAGTTCTTGATTACTATATCAACTTCACTCCGCAGATGATCTCACTTGTTCTGCCTATCGCTCTGCTGCTGGGAAGCCTTTTTACGACAGGAAAAATGTCGCAGCAGACAGAGATCGTGGCTACGCGTTCGGCGGGAATGTCGCTTTACCGGTTTATGCTGCCATTCGTGATCCTTGGTGTTGCTCTGAGTTTTGGCGCAGTGTATTTTAATGGCTGGATACTACCGCGAGCCAATGCAAGGGTCGATGAGCTGCAGCGCAAATACGATCTGCCGGGCACAACATCGATCGGTCCGCAATCGAATCTCCATTTGCAGGAAGGCATCAGCGAATTTGTGGTGATCCAGAATTTTACCTTTGAAGGTGCCAGAGCCGATAGGATAGGAATCTATTTCTTTTCGCCAAACGATCCGACGAAGCTCTATCGCCGCATTGATGCCAAGCAGATGCTTTGGGATTCGACGAAGCATAAATGGCGGTTAGTTGATGCTGTGGAAAGAATTTTTACCAACGACTCCTCAAAAGAATCGTACCGAAAGGTTTCGGATTCCGAAGCAATGATGAGATTCAGTTTTACTCCGAAGGAATTACGTGAACGGCAATTAAAATATGAAGAGCTGACCAATACACAGTTCCGACAAAGAATCGATATTGCAAAGCAATCAGGACAGGATACGGCACATGATGAAGTCGATTACTATTCGAAATATGCAATGTCGTTTACATCCCTTGTCGTTGTTCTTTTCGGCGTACCGTTCGCTTCGCAGAAAAAACGCGGCGGACTTGCCATACAATTTGCCATCGCAATCGGCATTGCATTCTTTTTTCTTGCCTTCACAAAGGTCTCGCAAACTTTCGGCTATACCGGAGCCATCGACCCGATCCTGACTGCATGGCTTGCAAATATTTTATTTTTCCTTATTGCTATTGGTGTAATAGCGAAAGTTCAGAAATAAAAAAGTAGAAGCGGTGCTGCTAAAATCGGAAAGGGATGCCAGGGTAGGGATGAGGATTTTATGATTTTGATTGAGCTTCCAATGCAGCCTTCATCCGCTGCCACATAAGCATTGGAGGCATGATCAGCACGGCTTCCTTTAACTCTCCGATGCTTGGCTTCGTGTTGCGCAATTGCTCTTCAAGTGATTTCGCTTTTTTTATGATTATATCATATTGGAATTCATACTTAACCATAAGTTTGACCAGCCGGAAG
>JANYLL010000041.1 GCA_025357895.1 Ignavibacteriota bacterium | reverse complement strand
GACATGGGCTACAAGTCATGATCCTGTCGAAGAAATTTACGGCATTTGAAATATAAATAGCACATATACGTCTTAGAAGACCTATTCCTTATTACAAATTGTTGGAAAAAATATGACAACTCAAATTCGTTCGACAACAGTGATTGGTATTGTCCGCAACGGACAAGCTGCACTTGGCTCCGATGGGCAGGTGACTTTTGGCAATACAGTCATGAAAGGCAACGCCAAAAAAGTACGTAAACTTTATAACGGAAATGTTATTGCAGGTTTTGCAGGTTCGACAAGTGATGCACTCACCCTCTTCGAAAAATTTGAAGCGAAGCTCGAAGAATTCCGCGGCAATATGCCACGCGCTGCAGTCGAACTTGGAAAAGAGTGGCGGCTCGATAAATATCTTCGCCGGTTGGAAGCGATGCTTGCCGTTGTCAGCCGCGAGAATGCCTATCTGCTTTCCGGTAATGGCGATGTGATTGAACCCGAGCATGGTATTATTGCAATCGGTTCCGGCGGGCCGTATGCTGATGCTGCGGCAAGAGCATTTATGAAAAATGATTCGATGTCTGCAAAACAGATCGTCGAAGAGTCGTTGAAGATCGCCGGAGAAATTTGTATTTATACGAATACGAATCTGACTATAGAAGAACTTACGTAACATCAAAGTGCTGAGGTCTGAGTGCTAAGTTGAACTCGTACTCATCGCTCAGCACTCATCGCTCAGTACTAAAAACATGGAAGAATTAGCTACAAGTTTAGAGACAGAAATAATAGAAAAGCCAAAGAATTCGCTTAAAGTCCTCACGCCTCATGAGATCGTCCGCGAATTGGATAAATATATTATCGGTCAGCATAATGCGAAACGCTCCGTTGCCATAGCTCTGCGTAATCGTTGGCGCCGCCAACAGGTCGAAGGTTCGATGCGCGAAGAGATCATGCCGAATAATATTATTCTGATCGGACCAACAGGCGTAGGCAAAACAGAAATTGCACGAAGACTTGCAAAGCTATCGGGTGCACCTTTTATTAAAGTTGAGGCAACAAAGTATACTGAGGTCGGCTATGTCGGTCGGGACGTTGAATCAATGGTTCGTGATCTTGCGGATATTTCCGTTATGATGGTGCGTTCGGAAATGCTGAAAGTCGTCGAAGAAAAAGCTCGTGATATTGCCGATGAACGCCTCCTTGATATTCTCATCCCTTCATCGCCAACGAATGGGATGAAGAAAATGGAAGATATGGAGATGCTCGATATCAAACCATTTGATTTCATCATGAAGGCGCAAGAAGAAATAAAAAAGCAAGCTGAAGAAATTCCGACAAACGGTGAAGCAGAAAAACGCGAAGCGGCGGCCAATCAAAGAACAAGGACACGCTTTCGCAAAAAAATTAAATCCGGTGAAATTGATGATCGCGAAATAGAGATTGAGATCACTCAAATGCCGCCCATAGCTTCCATGCAGATCATGGGACCTATCGGCGGTGGGGGTATGGATGAGATCGCGCAGAATTTGCAGGATGCCATGAGCAACATGATGCCGAAGAAAACAAAATTCCGACGTACGACGATAAAAGAAGCGCGACAAATATTTATTCAGGAAGAATCGGCGAAGCTTATTGATCAAGAAGCATTGACAAAAGAAGCTATCAATCGTGCAGAAAATCACGGCATTATCTTTATTGATGAGATTGATAAGATCGCAGGAAAATCAAAAGAAGGCGGACCTGATGTTTCCCGTGAAGGTGTGCAGCGGGACTTGCTCCCTATCGTTGAAGGCTCAAGTGTTGGCTCTCGTCACGGAGTGGTCAGAACCGATCATATTCTCTTCATTGCAAGCGGAGCATTCCATGTATCCAAGCCAAGTGATCTCATTCCCGAAATGCAGGGGCGCTTTCCAATCCGTGTCGAACTTGAAAGCCTGACACAAGATGATTTTGTAAAGATCCTTACACAACCGGAGAATGCATTGCTGAAGCAATATATTGCGATGTTAAAAGCTGAAGGTGTGGAGATCGAATTTACCGAAGATTCAATTGCTGCTATTGCACGGATAGCCTTTGAAGTGAATGAATCTGTAGAAAATATTGGTGCACGCAGACTTCATACCATTCTCACAACGCTCTTAGAACAAATTCTCTTTGATGTGCCCGATATCATCAACGAAAAACATATTACGATATCTGCTGAGATCGTAAATGAAAAATTAGAAAAGATTGTGAGGAATAGAGATCTGAGCAGGTATATACTGTGATTTTTATTTTGTAAGAATTATTTTCGTCGTTATGGTTGTGGATGCCGTTTGCAATCGGCAAAAATATTCAACTGCAGAAAGATTGGAGGCATCAAATTGTATTTCATGCAATCCTGGCGATGCCTTTCCTTCAATCAGAGTAAGGATTTTTTCACCTAAAACGTTGTAGATCGAAAGATTTACATCACATTCAGAAGGAAGATTAAATCGCAACAATGTTGAGCTTTTAAGCGGGTTTGGGGATGCTTCCAAGGATAGTTTTCCCTGAGTTGAAGGATCACCGACCGTACTTTTCCAATCATTGATTGCCACATGATAAAAGATCAATGCTCCGATACCACGACTTGATTTAAGCCACGGTCCCTGGTAGAATATTGTATCATCACCATTATAATAGCGGTCGGGAATATATGAAATTGATTTTGCATTTGATGATGCGTAGAGTTTAAGAAAAGCAGTATCGCCGGAAAAACGAATTGATTGAACTTTCCCTACTTCATCGTTTGGATAGAAATAATCTTTTAGAGTTGCAAAAATTCCACCAACGATCGTATCATTTGTTGAAGTGATGCCGCAGTTGTGGGGGACAAAGATAAGAGCGATCTCAGTATTATTCTGAGTAGTAAAAAACGCCTTAGAGATATTGGGAGATGAGATTCCAATCGTATCGGTGGATCCTAAAAAATCGTGGGCGATAAGAGGAAAGATTTGATCTGCAATTCCTGTAAATCCGTCATCGTGAAAGTGACAGCCATCTTGGTAGGGAAACATTGTAGAAGAAATAGTTGTAATTCCCTGAAGAGAATCTGGCAAGTTTCGCATTAATTCACGGAGAGGTTGGTCATATAAGTCTACGCAATAAGCCGGGCGTAATTGAATAACATATATTTTTTTTAGATTTGGGTAGTTCTCATGCCAGGAATTGTAAAGAGTTTTAAAATTTTCATAATAATGATCTACTAAATCAAGCTCACCATGGTACCAAATTAGTGCTTTTGCGGCATTTGCAAGACCGGCTTTTTGTGCCCGATAGAGCATCCTGCCATAGATCGTTTCAAGACTTAACGGGTTCGAATCATCCCGAAGATGATGAATAAGGATTGTCCCACTTACGCCGCCATCAATAATACATGTAGGAATATGTTCCTGCTCGATGAAATGTTTTTGCAGCATCAATCCCCACCCGGAAACTGATGTGCCATCTCCCCAAAGACCTGCTGTAGATAAAGCCCACGTCGTATCGCGAATATTGTGAGATAAATTAATGCCGAAGCTTCGGCAGAATTCATTCTGATAGGGAACATTATAATAACCGAAAGTTGAATTGGATTCTCCGCCAATAAAATATACATCACCACAGGTGATGCTATCTCTATTAGCTATAATTAAGTCTTGTGTTTTATTTTTGAGGTGAACGATAAAATGAAACTCACTAAGCTCGGCATTAATTCTCTGATAAAAGGAAAAAGGAGCCTTAGTATCGGAATATTGTAAACCTTGTGCTTGATGATTATATGGTTTGTTGTTTTTAAAAACATCAATGTAGATAGAATCGAATCCAGGATAGTAAATATTACCCTGAATTGGTACTGACGCCGAATCATTAGATTCACGTGGATAAAGTTGTAAATTCGCAGGAAGTAATGTAAAAGTGCTATCGGGTTTTGGTGCGGGTTTCCCTAAAGGAATTGCATATTTAGATCGAAGAGCAGCTTCTAATTGATTGCGCTCTCCTTCAGAAATTTGCCTGTCAAAAAGTAGTAGTTCTGCAATTGCCCCGTTAAGAGTATATGCTCCCTGATACGCTCCAATAAAAAGTGCAGAATCAGCGTTGGACAATATATATAATGAATCTCCTGACTGTCCATCAACATAGATCTTGGCTTGCGCATTTATCTCTGAATAGCGTACCGTTAATATTGCAAATTCATGTCCAACTTTCAGTGAAGATATTACCTGAAATATGAAATTACCATGAACTACTCGAGGATACAGATCGCCGCCAAAAAAAAGGGCGTGCGCATTTCCTGAAATAATATTATTAATTGCTGTTGTATCATCAATGCGAATGACAGCCGTAATTGTATAGTCTTTCCTGCATGGAAAGATCGGCGGACCGGCAAGATATTCAGACCCGCCATGAAATTTAACTGCTGCATGGCCATTAAGTGTATTTCTCAAAAGCGAGGGTTGGGATCCGCTATTCTTTTGGCTAATAATATTTTCTTTGCCGCTATTGTCCGCCCAGACTGACACTTTATTATCAAGCTGAACAACTGCACTATCTGCTACGAGCCAGAGAGTAGCGCCGTTAGGAATTTGTGCAAAACTAATTAGCGGAATAATCAATAGTATTGCAGAAGGAAATATTTTTTTCATTATGAGAAAACTCATCGAAATAGTAATAATTATATGGCAACGCTTAGTTTTGTTCAGAAGTTCGAGATAATCAATGCATTAATTATTGCCTGAAAAAACGTAAATCAATTTTGAGAGTTCATTTGTTTATGAACAGATGAAACACCTAAAGCACAGAATGGGACTACTCTATTTAAAATTTACAACAGTCTTTGTATTGTTGATTTCCTCATTCCTCTACCCCAACTTATCTCATGGACAAATTGCGGGAGATGCCGCTCAGTTTACAGCGGGTTCTTTTTTTGCCCTCTCTGTTTCGGGAGACTCACTTGACAAATGCACAATCGAGCTTTGGGTTAAACCTTTACAAAATTTAGACACAATCTATTTATTCTATATAGGCGAAGATAACAGTTCGGGATTTGGATTATATGCTACAACTTTGGCAGGAGCTCCGGAAGAATATGCAGAGATACAATTGGGGGGTGTTATTGCCTCAGCAACAGGAAATCAAGCTCGTTTACCACTTAATCGGTGGACTCATCTTGCAATGACAAGATCAGGAAATATTTGGAAGCTATACAAGAACGGTGCACTTGTAGGAAGAGGAAATAGAATAGCTCAAGTTATGTCGCAAAAATTAGTAATTGGTAAAGGATTTTCGGGGATGATGGACGAGGTAAGATTATGGAAAAGGGAACTCTCGCAAGACGAAATTCGATCAGTGATGTCACAATCACTTCAAGGCAATGAACAAAATCTTCGGTTCTACTATGTGATGGACATGGCATACAGGAAGGGAGATTCTGTTCTTCTCAATAAAGTAACAGGTGCTACACATGCCGATGATGCTCGTCTGGTATCGCAGGGTTTGAAACCGACATTCGTTCAAAGCTCTATACCGTTATATCCTACTCCTATCCCTCGGTTTATTGCAAAAAATTTTCCTTCGCATATGCAATTCTTTGCACGGAATAATAATGGGTTTGCTCCAATCGAAATTAATGGGTCGGTCGATCAGATAGGATATGATTCGATAATTTTGAAAAAATGGAAGAATGACTTGTTTGTTGAGCGATGGTCTGCGCCAACTCATTATATCGGCAGTTCAGCAACTTTTGGGTTCGTAGACTCTATTTATGCCGAACGTTCACAATATACTTACACTCTTAGTGTTGTTAATAAAAATTCAGAATTCTTTTTGGCAGAAGCTGCAGATCTTGTAGCCGGTGACGCCTTCTATATAGCCGGTCAATCTAATGCGCACCCTGCTATCAGCTGGTATTCAAATGTCAATCCATTCTTTCGTACATTCGGGGTTCAAACAACAAACCTGAATTTCGATGATTATGACCTGGCTGATACTTCATGGGGATATGGTAACGGACATGGTTTTGGCGAATTATTCTCAGGCCCGTACCTCATCGGAGTTTGGGCTAATAAATTGGAAGGGAATATTTTAACGTCGTATGGTATCCCAACATGTATCATCAATGGTGCTGCAGGAGGCTCTACCATTGAACAGAATCTACCAAACGATACTTCGCATACTGATCTCAGCACAATTTATGGACGAGCTTTCTATCGTTCGGTTAAAAGCGGATTGAGAAAAAAATACCATGCTCTTTTTTGGTATCAAGGAGAATACAATTCTATAGGTGGATATTACAATAATTTTAGATCGCTCTATCACAATTGGTTTAGAGATTTTGGTGATTCAAATGATGACAACATTCTAAAAAAAATATATGTATTCCAAATACATCCCGGTTGCGTACCTGGAGAACGCAGTGCACTTCGAGAACTGCAACGTACAATTCCGGATTCTCTTCCACATATTGAAGTAATGTCAACGTGTGGTGTTAGCGGTCATGACGATTGTCATTATGATGCATTCGGATATTGGCACATTGCAGATAATATTTCTCGATTAGTTGCTCATGATATATATGGATCTATTGATACTGTTGATATTTTACCGCCTAATATCAAAAAGGCAAACTACGCGGATAGTAATCATGATATTATTGTATTGGAATTTGCTAATGCAAAACAAGGTCTATTTCTAACCCACGATACAATAATAGCAAAAAAATTACGACAATTGACGGATTATTTTTATCTTGATAGTCTAAGTGGGAATCTTCGCGTAATTCTCGTTCATGGTGATTCACTCATTTTATATTTATCACATGCTTCAGGAGCAAAATTTATTTCGTATTTACCGGACGAAACATATTATAATGATGATACCGATATTTATGAAGGTCCGTGGGTACTGAATAATAGAGGTATCGGTGCATTATCATTTAATAATTTTCCGATTTCCCCTTATGTACATGATACGACTTCATCGAGCATTGATTTCCATAAATTACCGGAGATTAAATTACAATGTGCCCCGAATCCTGTCATTTCTAGTCTCACAATATCATACATCCTTTTTGATTCAAGACCAATTCAACTCGAGATACTCAACTTGCTTGGCAAAACAGTCCTTCCTCTCGAAAAATATTCTTTACAACAATTTGGTGAGTACACGTCTTCATATGATCTCTCTACTCTTTCTGCAGGTGAATATTTCGTTCGTATGACTGCCCGGGATCAGATTCTTACTCAGAAAATTATTCTTATCAAGTAAATTAGTGATGAACTGATATTGCAATTGTCTTCCTAGTATGGCCCATTCGAAGTTTGCAAATATAAACGCCGATAGGAAATTTAAATGTATTCGTATCAAAAGCTTCATCATGTTCACCTGCGTTTAGGTAGCCTTTTTCTATGGTCACAATTGTTCGTCCGAGCAGATCTGAAATCGTGATCGTTACATTTTGTGTCTCTGGAAGAGTATAACGTATTATGAATTTACCATCGGACGGATTTGGGTATGCCTCAAGTGATATGTTTGAATTTGGATCTTTCGGCAATACCGATGCTTGTGCTGAATCCACGATAGGAACATGGTAGAATGAGAATGCTCCAATCCCGCGCGTATTTGTAATCCATGGTCCTTCGTAGATTGCTGCAGTATCATTGTAATATTTATCAGGAAGATAGTTGATAATTTTCGATGATGATGGCTTTTTCAGATCGAGGAAAATCCTGTTCCTGGATGTACTCATTGATTCCACGACGCTGCCCGTATCATTAAGGAAAAAATAATCTTTTATTCTTTCGGTGAACGAACCAACCATTGTGTCAGCCGGCAGAACAAATCTTGTTTCTTCCGGCCAGAATGTAAGGCCGATACGGGTATGTGCTGAGTTTGCGTAGTATGCCTGATGAATATTCGGAGAAGAAATTTGATCTCTATCTGTTGCTCCATAAAAATCTCTAGAAAGAAGGCGAAAGAGCTGATCGCCAAGTTGTGAATATCCTATTGGTTGGAAATGGCATCCGTCATGACCTGGTAATCCCATCGTTGATACCGATTCGATATTCGGAAAAGAATCTTGCAGTGTTCTCAGGAGGTCACGGACATCTGCGCCATATCCTAAAGTGCATCCGGGGCGAACTTGCATTACATAAATCTTTCTCAGATTCGGATAATCTTGTTTCCATGCATTATAAAGTGCTTTAAAATTCACATAATAATTACTAACTACGTCCGATTCGCCCTGATACCAAAACAAGACTTTTGCTTTCGTTGCAACATTGGCTTTGATAGCGCGATAAAGCATTCCACCGTAAATCGTAAGTAGATTCGTAGGGTTCAAAGGGTCCGGTTGATGCAATGATATCGATGTACCTCCAACACCTCCATTGATCACGCATATTGGGAGTTGATATGTCTTCATCATCAGATCTTGTAGTCTCACTCCCCATGAGCCGGCTTCAGAACCTCCACCGAAGCTGAAAGCAGTGCTCGATAGTGACCATGCTGTATCTCCAAGATTATGTGATTGGTTGAAGCCAAATGTGCGGAAGAACTGATTTGTATATCCTAAATTATTAGCGATGGAATTTGACTGCCCATTAATAAGTATCAGATCTCCGCAAACAACACTATCGCGGAATGCAATTTGTTTCTCAACGGTTGCAGATTTCACAGTTAGAAGAAATGAATATTCTGATAACTCAGCGTGGATTCGCGGATTGAATGAAAATGCAGCTTTGCCGCCTACATAGAGAAGAGCTTTAGCAGTTCGTCCAACGAATATATTATTCTTAAAATATTTCAAACAGATCGAGTCATATCCGGCGTCAAAATATTTACCTGAGATTCTTACTGTTGCAGAATCATCATCTTCACGAGTATAAAATTGCAGATGTTTGGGAATGGCTGTAAAAATACTATCTGGCGCCGGATTCGGCAGGATCGCGAACTTATTAAAAAGGTATGCCTCAAGTTGTTGGCGGTCAGTTTTCGATAATGTGCGGGAATAGAGAACGATCTCCCCAATATCGCCTGAAAATGATGCAATACCCTGGAATGCACCGATATATACTTTCGGATCTTTATTCGGTCCTATAATAGCAGAATCGGCGAATTCTCCGTTAACATATATGGACGCAACCTGTGTACTTTGGTTATAAGAAACAGTGACGATTGACGGCTGCCCTATAACTAGAGGAATATTTGAAATCGCGTAAGGTGCAGGAAGTGTATCATTACGAACGATCGGTGTCGGAGAATATCCGAAAGAGATCGAATGATTATTGCCAGATACAAGACTATTTCCATGTGAAAAATCAAGTACGCGGGACACAATGGAAATGGTATAATCTTTTGAAACCGGAAAGACAGGGGCACAATCCATGTAATTGTATCTTCCGTCAAAATGAATAGCCGGCAAATTATTTATGCTTTTACGAAGAATTGTTGGCTGATTTATTGGTGTGGTCTGAAATGCTGACTTTGTAGTTGTCCCGCTTTCATCCATCCATTCGGAGACAACTTCATTTGATTCTGTAACACCTAAATCGGCTTTCAACCAAAAACTTGCTCCGGTAGGAATTTGGGCTTCCGCTTTAGAAAACAGTAAAATTAAGCAATAAAATGCGAAAATGATGAGAAAACATATAGATTTCGGTGTCATGGGGCAATCATTCTTTAGTCGATAGAAACAAATATACGATGGATCTCAAAATTGAAAACTAATCTCGCATAGAAATGTTAGATTTGTGGACGTTTATCCAATAAAATTTTTCTTTACAGCTCATGAAATTCAGGTACCTTTTTCTTTTCATCTTTTTATTTATCGAATCAGCTAACGCACAGTTTGCTCTACAAGATGTATTTCCAAATCTTCTCTTATTTAGCAGCCCTACGGATGCGATTATAATGCCCGATGGATCGAATCGGATTCTCGTACTTGAGCAGCGCGGAGGATTGTGGATCTTCGATCCGCAATCACCAACTGAACGAAGACTTTTCTGGGATGGCAAAAATGTTGTTTCACAAATGGGTGGTGAGGACGGATTACTTGGCTGTGCTTTTCACCCTAATTTTGCAACCAATCATTATGTTTTTTTAAGCTATACGGTCGGTTCTAATCCGTGGAATTCCCATATCGTTCGATATGAATGCTCTGTTGGTAAACCTGATACGATCATTCCTTCATCCGCTCTCGATATACTTACCATTGCCCAACCTGCCGGATTATATAATCACAAAGGAGGATGTCTGCAGTTCGGACCTGATGGTTTTCTTTATGCTTCGTTTGGTGACGGAGGCGGTGGCGGCGATCCATTCGGTAATGGACAAAACCGCTCCGTTTTATTAGGAAAAATATTACGTCTTGATATTGATCATCAAGCAGATGGAAATAATTACGCTATACCTGCTAGTAATCCATTTGCTGCGAATACCCAGGGATTAAAAAAAGAAATTTATTCCTATGGTATGCGGAACACATGGAGGTTTTCTTTTGATCGAACGACGGGCACATTATGGGCTGGGGATGTAGGGCAGAATGTATATGAAGAAATAGATACCATCGTTAATGGCGGAAATTATGGGTGGAATATTATGGAAGGTTTTCATTTTTATAATGGAACAGCATTAGATACTGCCGGATTAAAACTACCAATTTGGGAGTATAGCCATACAAACGGGAATAATGCTATTATTGGGGGATATGTATACAGGGGAAACGCTGTTGCTTCACTTATAGGAAAATATATTTATTGCGATGAAGGAACAGGCAGAGTATGGGCACTTACTATCGGGAATGAACCCGTGAAAAATCAATTACTCATCGATCATTCAAATTCTTCACCTGTAATAACTTCATTTATGGAAGATCAGAACAAAGAAATTTATGCTGTCAGCTATGGAGGAAAAATATATAAACTTATATCTACATCATCTGTAGATAGTAAGGAAATGTTCGCAGATTTCTCTTTACGTGCTCAGCGTAATTTTTTTGATGAACTTCATTCACAAACGGAAATTCATTATTCACTACCGCAGTCTGAGCACATCCTCATTTCGATTGTCGATATAACAGGAAGAGAGATTCAACGATGTGTTGAGGCCGATAAGGAAAAAGGTCAGCATTCGATCCAATTCAATTCAAGGTCGCTTGTCAATGGAATGTATTTTATTAAACTTACGACAAATTCCGGGACGCTGGTGCAGAAGATCTCGGTTATGAAGTAAAACCTGAAAATGCTTCTGCAACTCGAATTCCATCCATCGCGGCACTAACGATCCCTCCTGCATACCCTGCTCCTTCGCCGCAAGGGTAGAGACGCTCTATCTGAACGTGTTGGAGACTTTCTGAATCACGTGGGATTCGTACGGGAGAACTAGTTCGAGTTTCGACTCCGAGTATAACAGCTTCTTCTTGAATATAACCCCGCATTGATTTTCCAAATTGTTTAATACCTTCAAGCAAGCGCTGTGCAAGCGAAATTGGTAGTAACTCATTCAATAAAACTGATTGCATTCCGGGTTTATAACTTGTTTCCGGAAGATTTAAAGATAGTGTTTCTTTTAAAAAATCCGTAATACGCTGCGCCGGTGCTTTCTGTGAACCACCCCCAGCAATAAATGCCGATTTCTCAATTTCCGACTGATACATCATTCCGGCAAGCGCGCCATATTTTTTATAGGTGGTAAGATCTTCTTCTTCAATAGCAACGACGACGCCCGAGTTTGCGAATGGTGAATCGCGTCGTGAAAGACTCATGCCATTTAGTACAAGTTCGTCTGGGGCAGTTGCAGCTGGCACGATAAATCCTCCGGGGCACATGCAAAACGAGAATACTCCGCGCCCTCCGGATTGAGCAGCAAGTTTATAGCTTGCCGCAGGTAAATGAGGATCGCGCTCTGAAGAATGATATTGAACTTTATCTATGAAAGATTGAGGATGTTCAATGCGGACTCCCATTGCAAAGGGCTTTGCTTCTATCAATATTTTCTTTCGATCAAGCAGATAAAAAATATCGCGTGCAGAATGACCTGTTGCAAGAATGACAGCTTCACCGATAACTTCATCTCCGGATTGGGTGATAACTCCAAGAATTTTATTCTCTTTGATAATAAGATCTTCAACCCGGGTTTCAAATCGAATTTCGCCTCCGGAATTAATAATGCTTTCTCGCATTGCTGATACAACTTTTGGCAAAAGATTCGAACCGATATGGGGATGAGCATCGATCAAAATATCCTTACTCGAACCATGAGCAACAAGAGTTCTGAGAACTGAACTTACATCGCCGCGTTTTGCTGCGCGAGTATAAAGTTTACCATCGGAATATGTTCCGGCACCACCTTCACCGAAACAATAATTACTATCCGGATTTACAATCCCGCGTTTTTGTATAGCAGCTAGATCATAACGCCTTGCTCGAACATCTTTCCCCCGCTCCAAAATTATTGGTTTTAATCCGAGTTCGATCAGACGAAGCGCAGCGAACATTCCGGCTGGACCTGCGCCGATAATAATTACCCGCCTTGCATTTGGAGGTATAGTTCTATAATCAGGAGAAATTTGCTTTTCGATCGGAGCCGGTTCATCATAATAAACTTCGGCTTGCATCCTGATCTTTACTTCTTTCGATCTGGCATCAATCGAGCGTTTTTTTATTCTGATTGAAGAGATTCTCTCGGAAGAAATCCCCAGCAATTCTGAGGCAAGATCTTTATGAACGGCAGAATCAACGGCAAATTCGGGACGAACGACAAGTTCTTTAGTAGTTATCATGTGGTTGTGCGGAGTATTTTTCTCCGAAGCAGTTGTTAAACATACAACATAAAGCTTTTAGTGTCAGAATTAATGCAAACCGTCGTCATAGCCTTTTATAAATTCGTCGCGCTTCCTGACTGTGAAGAGATGCGAATTCCGTTGCGTACTTTTTGCCAACGGCATGGCGTTATGGGTACTATACTTCTTGCAACTGAAGGAATTAACGGCACAATTGCCGGAAGTCGTGGGGGAATTGATGCCGTGATCGCTCATTTAAAAAGTGACATTCACTTCGCAGAGTTTGAGTGGAAAGAATCTTATTTCGATGGACTTCCATTTGAGAAAATGAAAGTTCGTCTAAAGCGTGAGATCGTCGGACTTGGTGTACCACAAGTTGATCCGTTACGAAAAGTTGGCAAATATATTCCTCCGCAACAGTGGAATGATCTGATTAATGATCCTGAAGTTATTATCGTTGATACGCGGAATAATTATGAGGTTGAACTCGGAACATTTAGAGGGGCAATTGATCCGCATACAAAAGCTTTTCGCGAATTTCCTGAATTTGTAGAAAAAAATCTCGACCCTGAAAAAAATACAAAGATTGCAATGTTCTGCACGGGCGGTATTCGCTGCGAGAAAGCATCGAGTTATCTGCTTGATAAAGGTTTTCATGAAGTCTATCATCTTCAAGGCGGGATACTAAAATACCTCGAAGAAATTCCGAAAGAAGAAAGCCTTTTTGAAGGAGAATGCTTTGTATTTGATGATCGCGTGACCCTGGATCATGAATTAAATAAAGGTAAGAAAGAAGCCAAATCGAAAGAAAGAAATTTTCCTAAATAAGTCCCTATACTGCTGGCATATAAATTGCATCCCTTATATTCTACTGATCTCCCCATCAATCAAAAATCATTCAAAATTTAATAAAAATATGAGAAATATACTGAAAGCAGCATTAATTTGCTTACCCTTAGTATTAACTACTCCCGCAATATAACAAGTTCAGGTTCAAGTAAATAGAGATATTCAAACTGCTCGACCTTGGCCCGACGGAGTTTGGGTACCGGGACACTATCGCTATGAAGGAAATCGTCGAGCATGGGTTGCAGGCAGATGGCGTCATGAGAATGAACGCCCTGTTTACGTACGTCATGATAACGGTCGTCATTTGGGTTGGTATAAAGGAAAAGGTCATGGAAAGCATGGCAGAGGCAATGATAATAATGATCGTAATGAGAATAGCGATCATAATGATAATGGAAAAGGCCATGGGAAAGATCAGTAAGGAAATAACTTTACCTTTACAATGAATTTCTTACCTTAAAAAGGCGGCCAGGGCGTTGATCGCGGCACAGGGTCCTTTCACAAAGTATAATGTGAAAGGTATGATCAAGATATAGTTCTCTTCAGTAGGACGTCATTGTGCAAAGCAATCTAAAACATTGAGAATTACGGAAATCTTTCAAGATTTTAGATTGCCATGTTTCATCCCTCATTCTT
>JANYLL010000330.1 GCA_025357895.1 Ignavibacteriota bacterium | reverse complement strand
TGATGCGGAAGGAGGCTTTTGGTATCCAGGCAATTTATTGCAGATTGTATTTACAAGGTTTTTTGCTCCCAATGCTGCCCATATACCGGAGATTATTCCGGAAATCATAACCATCCTACATTTGCCCTTAGCCGCTTTTGGAATTTTTTATTTGCTTAAAAAAGAATATAAAGTTTCTGATATCGCAGCGCTCATTGGGGGCTTCATGTTTGGTTTTGGAACTCGCATTATTGCAGACCAAAATCATCCGGTATTCATATATCAACTCAGCCTTTTCCCTTGGGAAATCCTCCTTCTTATCCGTTCATGGAAGTCATGGCGAAGCACTGTCGGTTTTGGTCTCATCTTCGGTTTAAGCTACTTAGCCGGTCAGCCGCAGGTTTTTTTGTTTCTTGGTTTCTTTTTCGCCTGCTTTACGATGAGCGAAATATTCATTCGTTTGCGTGAGAGGAAACAGTTCCTTCTTGCTCTTCGCCCGGCTGGCGCATTTGCTCTCGCTCTTGTATTCACAATAGGGACATGTGCGATTCAGTTATTGCCAACCCTCGAACTAGTCAGCCTATCTGCCCGAGCGCATCTGACTTATCAGGAGGCAGCAAGATTCGGACTTCATCCGGCAGGACTTTTGACATTCTTAGTCCCAAGGGTTTTTCCTGAATTTTCCGGTTTTGTTGATACTTCTACGAGCCACATGCAGCCAACCTTTTACTGGAGTGCAATCGGGGAAATATTAGCTCTCTTTGCAATCGTTTCATTGTGGCGATCCCCGCGCGATAATTCTCGTACCCGGTATTTGTGTTTTTTTGTACTTTTTAGTCTTTTCGCTTTAGCATTTTCCTTTGGGGAATACCTTCCCGTTCACTTGTTTTTCTGGAAATTCATTCCTTTCTTCGATAAAATTCGGGCGCCAGCCAGGATGCTCTGGCTCCTTTGGTTTATAGGCACGATCTATGGAGGCATCGGACTGGAAATGCTTCTCTCAAATCCCGACCTTATACGAAAATACCGAAAGCTATTTATCGGATGCGCTGTTGTTTTTTTTCTATCTAATCTTCTTGTATTCTCAGGCATTTTGGACAGAATCACTTATGGCAAATTACTCCCAAATACGCAGGGGCTGACTCTTCCATCATTGATTATCAGTGTTCTCATTGCAGCATTCATTTTCCTTCTAATCCGGAAGCGTCTCTCGCCATCACTAATAATGATAAGTTCGGCGGCGCTTATTCTTGTAGATTTATTTTACCTTGATTTCACGCAGCATCAAAATACCTTAAGCCGCGAAAAACTGGCAATACTCGATAACGCTAATCCTGCGCTCCAAGCTTTTTTTACGGAACATGCTCACGATCATTCGAAGCTATGGCGGTTCCATAATGGAGAATCCAAAGGCAAGACTGAAAATACCGGCATGATTATGCGGAAGCCGATAGAGGATGCGATCGACATTGATGAGCTTTCCTATCTTAATCAGATGCGGATGCTGTATACCTTTCCGCCAGTTGCCGATTCGATAAGGAGAATGGAGATCATGGGCATTGCAGAAATACTTGATGATAGCGGGAAAGTGACTCGCCTTCCGCATACGTTGCCATTTGTAAAAATCTACCATACCTGGCAGATGGCTGCGCTCGATGACTCCTCTATTTATCAGGATAGTAACTTTGATTTTACTCAGACAATCGTATTGAAAGAAAATCCGGGATTCAAGAATAGCTTATCGTCAGAAAAAGATACGGTAATACTTTCTAATTTTTCTGAGAACCGGCTGCAGATCGCTTCTAATACTGAATCACCGGCAATACTATTTATCAATGATCTCTTTGATCCTGCGTGGCAATGCAAAATCGATGGTAAGGATGTGAAAATCATTCGTGCTTTTACAAGTCTTCGTGCTATACCAATTCCTGCAGGATCTCATAATATAGAGATGGAATACCGAAGCTCGCAGTTCGAAGCAGGATGGAAAATCTCTGCTGTGACAATTTTCTTAGGTATGTTTTGGCTCGTCGCGTTTCGAAAGAAAGTACTGTCAACTAAGACTATTCAGGATACCAAACAATCTCCACTGCATTCTCCCAACTATCCTTGAAATAAAATGACTCCGACCTATCGCGATGAACCATGATCTTCCCTTTCATCTGGGCAGCATAATCATCAAGTTCTTTCTTCGAATCAACTTTGAATGAAATATGCGGCGGATGCTCACCAGATGTGACGAGTGCAATTTTTATTCCACCGACGTGTAACAAACCCCACGTCTTATCTTCATAAAGAACTTCCACTCCATCGAAATGCTTTTTGTAAAAGTTTATTGATGCCGCAACATCATCAGTCCTAATAGCAATATGATCGAATTCTATTTTCACTTTTTCCGTTATCAACACTTTACATAATAATGAGCCCCTATAAAGCCTTATAATTCATCAATATCACTGTGCACACACAACTTTCTCTTCCCTTTATCAACACTTTAACCACAATGGATTAAGTACAGTTAAAAAAATATAGGTGTGGTTTTCATAAAAAATATTTTTGGCGTATAAATAAAACAAATAGGCACCTATATGGTAGTTCCTATTACAATTATTTTATTGAAGTATCTTGGTATTTAGAGGATAATTTCAAAATCACCTTGCCGTCCACAAAATCACAGTTCAGACAATTTTTATTTCACCAACATCACCGGCAGCTCTTCTGTAAGCCCATTAGCACGAACGATGCAGATATACATTCCCGGCGGCATTCCATGCGCATCCCATGTAAAGGAATGCTCCCCTGCATCAAGTGAACCAGAAAAAAGCCGAGCAACTTCGGAGCCGAGGAGATTGTGGATGGAGACTTGGGTGAAGGCGTGATCGGATGAGGAAAATTTTATTGAAGTGGATTGGGAGAAGGGGTTGGGGAAAGATTCGATTGACGGTTCCATCTTTGACAGGTTTTCTATCCCATTTCCGCCTATCAGTTCGGCAAGAGGACGTCGCCAGATACCGCTGCCGGTTCCAGCGTAAAGATTATTCCCTATAATTGCGAGAGCCGTAACAAGAGTATCTGTCAACCCGGTATTGACCCAACTTGAACCATCATTAGTAGATAGAAAAACTCCGCGAAATGACCCTGCAAATAAATTCACGCCTATCCCCGCGAGTGAAGTTATATTAGATCCTACAAGACCGTTCGCCTTCCAGCTTATAGCATTGTCGCTTGAAATGAATACTCCGGAATAGGCAGGTAAAAGACCTCCCCATGCTCCTGCGAAAAGTTTGGTGCCGCTTACAATCAAGGCAGCAATATTAGTATCCGGCACTAGTCCATTGTTCGCCGCATTCCAAACTGCGCCGTTATTTGCCGAAAGCAATACTCCGCGATCTGTACCGGCAAAGAGATTACTGTTGCTCGCGGCAAATATATTCACTTGACTTTGAATAATTCCTACTTCGGTCCAAGTAGAGTCGCCCACTGGAGATCGGTAAATGGTGCTGGATGTCCCTGCAAAAAGATAGTTGCCGCTTGCAATCAGCGCATAAACAAATGTGTTATCCGAAAGGCCGAATCCATTCCAGGTCGAGCCGTTGTTCGTTGACCGAAATACTCCGGATTTGCTTGTTCCGATATAGAGATCGCCGCCGCTTAAGACCAAGCAATTGACCTCTCTATTTATCAAACCCGAATTGATCTCTATCCAGTTTATACCATCGTCGGTAGAGAGAAGAACGCCGTGCAGACTTCCGGCAAAAAGATTCGTCCCGCTTACAGCAAAACATGAAATAACAGTACCTTGAGTTCCAGTTACATGGGCCCACTGAGCCAGAACACGAGTTTCTGCAAAGAGTAAAAGGAGCAACAAGGAAGCGATAACTGAAAGTTTTTCTTTCATATTCGTGGGTCTTAGCTATTTCATTAACATCACCGGCAGCTCCTGAGTGCGTCCGTTTGCTCGGATAGTGCAGATATACATTCCCGGCGGGATTCCATGGGCATCCCAGATGAAAGAGTGCTCTCCGCCATCAAGCGACCCCGTAAAGAGCCGCGCAACTTCAGAGCCGAGAAGATTATGGATAGAGACTTGGGTGAAGGCGCAATCGGATGAAGTAAATTTTATTGAGGTTGATTGGGAGAAGGGATTGGGAAAGGATTCAATATTCGATTCATTTTTTGGTTGATCTTCGACCGCAGTCGTGCCGATCATCTCCTGAAACGGGCGACGCCAAATCCCGCCTCTGTCACTTCCTGCATAAACGAAGGAATCGCTCAGCGCAAATGAGATGATTTGCAAATCTGTTAAACCTGCATTCACCGCCGCCCAACTTGCTCCATTATTCGTGGAGATATAGACTCCTCTTGATGGAATGCATGCAATAAGAGCAGTACCAAATGAGACAAGGTTCATAATGGCATAGTTTTTCAAACTTGTATGTATATCGATAGAATATGGCAATCCGGTACTTTTATTAGTCCAACTTACGCCGCTATCCATCGAAAGAAAAACCCCATCGTGAGTATTAGCAAACACGTTTACTCCAATAGCGGCCAAGGTGGTGACATCTGTGCTATATGCAGGGAAAAGTACTCCATGTCCCCAAGATGTGCCATCATCGGTCGATAGAAATACACCACTGCCATACGATCCGACATATAGGTTAGAGCCATTTGCAATAAGTGAATGTACACAAACATCAGATATTCCTGAATTCGTAGCATTCCAGATTACTCCGTTGTTGGTGGTTAAATACACACCCTTGCAAGTTCCAGCAAAGAGATTCGTACCGCTTGCGGCAAAGGCTCCGACAGTAAGGTCCGTCAACCCTGTATTAACTTCGCTCCAACTCCTACCAGTGTCCGCTGTGAGAAATACTCCGTATGCATTACCAGCAAAAAGCCTCGTACCCATAAAGACAAAACAAGTGGCAAATGGAGCAATCAAACTAGAATCGACGGTCTTCCAACTTGTGCCATTATCGGTCGAACGAAAAATAGCGGTTGTAAATGGATTACTGGTTCCGGCAAAAAGTATTGTTGGTGATGTGTTAGGAATAGCAAAAAGCGAGTTAATTGCGCTCGAATCATCAGGACTGCCCATCCTCACCCATTGCCCCATGACGCTACTGGTCAAACAAAAAATAATTCCGAAAACTGCAAAGAAAAGACAATTACGGTTCATTGTGGTATTCCTTTATTACATTACCTAACAACGATCATTGGAACATGTTCCGTAGCTCCGTTCATTTGAACAACACAAACATACATTCCTTCCGGCATATCATGCGCATCCCAGGTGAAGGAATGCTCTCCGCCATCAAGC
>JANYLL010000308.1 GCA_025357895.1 Ignavibacteriota bacterium | reverse complement strand
GAGGTTTGATAGCACTCCCATGTAGAAGTCGGTTCGATTTGAATAAATGGAGTGCAGCCAAGGGCATATGAGCTGAATAAGCAGACGGGCATGGTTACAAGTGTTGCGCTTTCAATAGCTGAAGACTCTCCTATCGTTAATCCCATGTTTGCTGTAGTGATATGATTAAATCCGAAAGAAAGACTGCCGATATTTATGCCACCATACCAGAACGGAACGTTCGATGAATTGTGTGGGTAAGTAGTATAAATTCCGCTTAGGGTACTGCCGCTAACTGCTCCATAGTTCGGATCGGACCAGATAGTCATCGTTTTGGAATTGACAAGCGCTGCGCCGACAGTGCCGCCATGATTGCTTCCTGTACTCGACCCATCAGCGAGGTAGCAATCATTGGTTACGAGAGTATTTTCCTCGATCGGTTCATCGAAGTATCTTCTGTCACGTGCATAAAAATGCACGAAAAACCCAGTAAAATTAACGAACCAATGGATGTGAGCGCCCATTTGGTTGATAGCTGCAACGTACCAGTCTGGATCGAATTGAATTTCGGGCGTATTAGCCGGACCAAAATTATCCTGATTTAAAAGGAGTCTTGTATCTGTGGTTGCCGCAGGAAAAGGGAACCCATTACTATGACCTCTGATCAGCTGTAATGGTTTGGAAGCAGATGGAGAGCCCCCTGAATAAACCGCTTGGTAAAGACAGTGAAACTGATCAAAAGTCGCTGGAGTTGAATTTTGTGCATCATAGGGATTTCCGTATGCTATAATAGGTTTGTCTAATATGCCGGAAAGTAACGGTCTTGCCATCAAACTATTAATAATATCAGGGTAGCTTGTAGTGTTATGGACGCCGTCAACATAGAACGCCACATCCCCAGTCCATGATAGGTTCTGGTATAGAATGATATCGTCGTCAACACCAGAATTAATATTATCAAGAACATAGACACTGTGCGTCAGAGAACTTGAACCGGAAATGCTGCTCACGAGCACCCTTGCATGACTTGCGCCAGTGTAAGTAAAGGTAGCCGGTGCAGCAGCAAATGGATCATGACATGTTTTCCCAAGTGGTTCGTTAAAAGCAGGTGTTGTACTTCCTGCAAATGACTTGACAATAACAGTTCCATTCGTCGCCGATGAACTACCGATGTAACCAACATCAAATTGCGGACCGCTTGAACCATTATACCGCACGTCGCAAGCAACAGTAGGATTGTTAAAATTTGTATTACCATTGCCATCGACTTTAAATGGCGCTAACCCGCTTCCTACTGAACCAGTATTGATATCAACTGCAGTTGCGTAAATTTCCGTTTTTCCGGTTCCCCCAAGGTGAGTCCAGACAATATAGAGGAATGCTTTATCACAGGCAATATCAAATTGGTCGCGCCAATCACCTGTATTGATGACAGCCTTATTGCCGGTTCCATCATTTGTTCCACCTAATGTAAGTGTCGAAATTGCAGATTTAATGACCTGCGTATTGATCTCCGGATTCGGCATACCTGCCATACTTATATCTATCTGCGGAGAGGTCGATGTAAACCGATCATTTAATCCCTGAATGATGAAGCTTGTTCTGTTCACTGATTCTATCCAGACATATCGAACCTGCCCGTAAAGATTTGCAGTTGCTTTTGGATTCGTTGATGGAAAACCGCTATTAAAATGTCCTCCGGCAACAATTCCAGGCGGTTGGCAGCCAGGATGATCGAAAGGAAAGTTTGAAGAGAACTTCTCAGAAGGCTTAGCCAAAATGTTACTCAAAAGATACCAACCGTTTCCATGATCGTATGAAGGATCAGGATTGATTAGCCAGGGATGGCCTGATATTGTACCGAGACTACCTGCATTCGAAGTCACTGTCCATTGCCCATAGCCATTCGCTGCAAGGCATTCCATTGTCAGATCAATAGTGGGATCGTGAGAAGAAAATTGGGACGCACTAACTACTTGGTATTGGCTTATGTTATATTCTGAATTAGATTGTGTAAAATCCTGTGCATTCACCCCTGACCAGTAAAAAAAACCTAAAAGAATTGCCAGCATACCAATCTTTAAATTCCTTGTAAGTTGTGTGTGTGTGTGTGTGTTACGGTATTTTTCATAAAAAAATATCCTTTCTTAAGTAATAAAAATAATGATGCAGTTAGTTATTGGCAAAGGGAGCGTTTTATCGGGAAGCAATTTGCTTTCTGGTAAATCACGGACAGTTACCGATGCAAAGGTACGCTAAGAATCTCCAAAATCCAAATTAATTCTCATATTAAATTTATCTTTATTTTTGGCAAAGAAAGAAAATCTTAGGAGTTTGGCATGAGATTTGATTATTAATTACCTCAATGCTCCTTCAAGCGCCGTCCTTGCATCTGTCTTTTCATCCCGGTATTTAATGATGATCGGAGTATATAGGGAGAGACCCTCTGTCTTTGCAAAATCTGATTTATTTGCAACCGACCTCGAACCGGCAACGATCACCGCTCCTTCAGGAATAATAAGCGGCTCGTTCTCATTAGCGCGTTTTATAATTTTGGCGTTGACAAGATCGTAGATAGGAGTAGAACCGGTAAGAATAACTCCCGAAGCAAGAACGGCGCGTTTTTTTACGATACATCCTTCATACACTCCGCAATTTCCGCCGATGAGCACGTCATCTTCGATGATCACTGGCATAGCACCGGCAGGCTCGAGCACTCCGCCGATCTGCGCCGCTGCCGATAGATGAACTCGCTCGCCAAGCTGAGCACAGCTTCCAACAAGTGCATGAGAATCAACAAGTGTTCCACTTCCGATGTATGCACCGATATTAATATATGCCGGTGGCATAACGATCACACCCGATGCGATAAAAGCGCCATCGCGTATAGTCGAACCTCCCGGCACAACGCGGACATTTTCATTCTCAGTAAAATGACGAACAGGAAGAGTATCTTTATCGGAGAAATACCATGGCGCCGAACTATCGATCATTCCAAGTTTGCCAAGTTTGAATCCAAGCAATATTCCTTGCTTTACCCATGTATTGACCTTCCATCCGCTTGTGCTTGAGGGATCCGGTTCGGCAGAACGGATAGAACCTTTATTAAGAGCAGTCCGAAGTTCGGAAAAAACTTTTAATGCTTCATCCCGGTGCGAAGCAAGTTCATCCGCAGTAAGAGAGAGAAGAGAGGCGATTTGATCTTGAAGGTTCATGGGAAAAATGGTGTCATTGCGAGGAGGGCTTTAGCCTGACGCGGCAATCTCCTGAGGACTATTGTTAACATTCTGATAACCTCAGGGGATTGCTTTGTCGTCACTTCGTAACTTCCTCGCAATGACACTATAATTTATTTCAACTTAAAACTATTTGCTGCTTTTTCGAATGCGGGTTTGAATGAGCTTTCCAGTTCTTTCGGCCAGTTGATCGTGATGCGGTAGGCATTAGCTCCTTTGACAAGAAGATATGCGCGTGAGCCGTAACTCGAAGCGGCTGAGTAATTAACGATCTTTGCAGGCTCTCCGCCTACTGTGCCGCCTGAAGCAGAACTTCCTAACGCTTTTGCTGCAGCAGTTGAATAAGCATCAAGTGAAGAGCCGTTCGATGGAGTGACATCAACAGTTATCGTGGCGCCTGTCCATCCGCCTTCGAACTTCACGCCTTTACCAGTTGCATGAATATTAAAGTTGTCGGGATAGGAAATAGAATATCCGCTTCCATTATAGTTCGCCATATTTTCAGAGGGCTTTGTTTCTTCTTTCAGCTTTGAAAGCGTTGCGCTATCCATTTTTCCGCCCGTCATCTTCAGCACATAACCAAGCGTCAGCGATTTTTCAGCAGTATCGAAAACGGCTTTGTACTTATCCATTCTCTTTTGCCCGAATGTCGAAGCCTCGAAATAGGTGACGACGGAATCCTTATTGCCATAGATACGGTAGCCCGTATAGGCATCATCTCCGTTACCTGTACTGAAGCTGACCTTTAGCGCAGGCTGCCCATCAAGTGTTGCAGGCTCCGGTCCTTTGAATGTGATATTTCCTTCAATACTTTTTTTAAAGTTTTCCACTTCCTGTTCTTTCGTTACTCCCTCACGCACGCCTACTTCGATCTTCCCGCCGTAATCGCCTTCGGTAAATTTCTGAAATCTGACCTCAGAACCTTGTGTAGAGAAGTATGAAGTTGTTGCGCCCGGAACGGATTCAACTACCCAGGATTTTGGCGCTTTAAAGCTGAATTTGTAGACCTGATCCCTAAAAACCATTGTGGAATCTACCTTGACGACTGACATGTCTTCGGATT
>JANYLL010000304.1 GCA_025357895.1 Ignavibacteriota bacterium | reverse complement strand
GGAGTTTGTGGCTTCCGGTGCCCGGAGTACCAAAAATTGTCAGTGATATTTCGTCTAAAGACGGAAAAATATTTGTCGGAGGTGCCGGAGGTTTTACGGTTTCGTTAGATGGCGGTAACTCATGGATCGTGCGGGACTCAGGGTTTCCCCTCTTTATTTACATCTATGCATTAAAGAATCTTAACGGAACACTTTATGCCTGCTTAGGAGGTGATGGGCTTTACCGCACAAAAGATGAAGGAATATATTGGGAGCACGTAAATTCCGGCGGAATTGAAAATAAATCGGTCACTACCATGGTCGCAATGGGAAACGTACTTATTGCAGCTGAAGGAGCGGGAATAATCCGGTCTTCAGACAATGGATTTTCGTGGAGAGAATCTGGCGGAGATATCGCGAACCAACCTGTGCATACTTTCGCTGTAAAAGATAATAAAATTCTTGCCGGAACAGATGCAGGTGTCTTTATTTCCACTGATAGCGGAGCCACTTGGATTTCCTCACGCGCCGGTATGCATTCGGATGACATAGTATCTTCTCTTCTGGTAAGCAGTGATAATAAAACCTTTTTTGCCGGAGCAACTAATTTTAATTCCGGTGTTGGTATTTATCGATCAAGTGATGACGGCACATCTTGGCAACTTGTCAATAGCGGATTAACCGATCTTTCTATCTATTCATTATTCTCTATTGGCACACAACTTTTTGCAGGAACATCTCTTGGCATTTCTTCATCCACCGATAACGGAAATTCATGGACGACTTCAAGTACCGGGCTGCCAAAACCTTCTATAGTTTCTCTTACATCATTTAATGGTAAAGTATTTGCAGGATCAAAAGGCGCTTACGTATTTTCCACGTATGATAAAGGCAATCACTGGGAAAATAGCAAGAAAGGATTTACTCGTCCCAATGTTAACGCACTCCTCGGTGTCGGCACTATGCTTTTTGCCGGAACAGATGCAATTCCAAAACAAGGGAAAGGTGGCATTCATCGCTCAATTGATGGTGGAGCATCGTGGAAGCAACTAAATAATGGTGTTCCTATTATGTCAGTTTTAGCCATTGCGTTATATAAGGAGACAGGAATTCTTATAAGCGGCGACAGCGGAGTTTTCCATTCTACTGACAATGGAGATAGCTGGAAGCTTTTCTCAAATAGTATTTCCAATTCAATTTTCACTGACAGTGGAATTGTCTATGTTGCTTCAAACCATACCATCTTTACCTACGATGATAATGCAGGGTGGACACCGTTGAATATCGGAATCAAAAACCCGATAATTCAGGCTGTAATAAAAAAAGGATCTAACCTATTTATTGCTACTGACAGCGGTATTTATCGATCAGTAAATGGTACAATAGGATCGCAGTTAGTGACAGGTGATTCGCTCAATGTTGAAAGTCTCTGGTCTAATGAACTTATTGTAGTTGCAGGGACCAAAACCGGGATTTATGTATCTTCAGATAATGGCAGCTCTTGGTTATTCCAACAATCGGCTGATGCAGTTTCAGTAAATACTTTTACATCTGCTAATCGCAACCTTTATGCAGGTACGAATGCCGGTGTGATCTCCGCACCGCTTACACAGTTTGGAGAAAATTTTGCAAGACCAGAAAACTCCTCGTTACTTCAGGTTTCAAAGTCTTCAAATGATCGTGTTACTATCCGGTATTCTATCAGTCAGCGAACCGATGCCACGCTGATTCTTTATGATATTCTTGGCAATGAATGTCTAAGCATCTTCCAAGGCAAGCGTGATCCGGGCGAATATACCCTGGAATTAAATACTTCACTGCTTCCAAGCAAAACTTATATTCTTTGCCTCACAACGAAAGGGGGTCACACCTTATCGAAGGTTAATATAATTCATTAGATATATTGCAGATATATAAGATTGTGAACGCATACAGAGATGAATGCGTTATCCGCTTGCCCATCCCCAAGGCTCATTAACCTATATTGAATGCAGGCGAAAGATACCGGTAACGTACCTAAGGTCATTAAAAAGAGAAATCCGCGCTCACGACCGAGAAAAATTCTCTATACTGCTGCAGGAGTGTTGATTCTCATTGCCATAGCAGCGGCGATTATATTGACTACTTATCCGAATACGATTATCCATTATGTTGTAGAACCAAAGCTTAAACAATTAGTGGTTGATCGACTTGGACGGAGATACTCTCTGGAAATGAATAGTATCGCTCTATCAAAGAATAAAGATAGTCTTATCCTTACCGGAGTCCGCATTGTAGATAATGGAAAAAATGATGAAGGGTCATCCGATACTTCATCGAAAAATTTTGGTGCTGCCACCCCTTTAGCCCGCCTCACAACCGATACGGTGATGATCGCCGGTCTTGATTATTGGAACTTGATCTTTCAGAGAGGGCTTTTCGCCGGTACGATAACTATCCGTTCACCTAAAATATATCTGCGTCCCGGTACACTTCCAAAATTTGAAGAGAATACCGATGTCCTGCCAAGTTTTCTTCCGGCAGTTTCATCTAAAATAATTAAAGTTGAGAACGCTGAAGTGTATCTTTCCGAAGGAACACCCGGAGGCAAAGACGCAGAAGGAAAAATGAACGGAGGAGGGGTTTTTGTAAAAAAAGCGTCTCTTGAATTTCATGATTTTTTTCTTGATGAGTCGACATTAAAAAAAGCAACATCAACATTTTTCTGCAAAAGCGCGATGTTTCATGCCCAAGATGTTTCACATATCGATTCACTTGGAGCTACAGATATACACGTCAAATCTGTTGACGGCGATCTGATTGACTCTTCGATGAATGTTTATGCGATCGAGAGCACAAAACCCATTGAGGAAGTTCGCCGAGTCACGATCGAGCATGTTGAATTTAACGGACTTGATTGGTTTGGCGCACTTGCGGGACATGGGCTGCATGGGCGAAAAGTTTCAGTTACGAATCCGCAAATCTATTTGCAGGATGTTGCATCGATCAGTCCGCGCCCAAGCCAGCACATTAGCGCTTCCGATCTGATTCCCCTTCCGAGTTTACTGCCGGATGTTTCGATAAAGAATGTTGAGGTTACTAATGCAGAAGTGTTTGCCCTGCTTCCGGAAACCCACAATGTCACTTCATTGAAACGGATCAAAATGTCCTTAGAAGGATTTAAACTTGATCAATCCACCCCGTTCACAAATATATCGACCTTCTTTAGTACAAATGCAAGTTATGGTATTAAGGGTGGAAGCAATGTCACGACGAGTTTGGGTACGCTGCATCTTGGAGAGATAAAGGGAACAGCGAATTCATTATCCGTTTTAAATATTAGTTTAGATCCGACATTAAAGGGAGTGAAGCTGGTTAAATTACAATCGATTCAGATAAGCAAACTCGATATTTGGAAACTCCTGATGCGAGAAGGAATTTCCGCAGCAAGTGTGAACCTACAACATCCGAATATTTATCTTGACCGTGGTCTTACACCTCCGATCACCAGTATTGATTCAGTTTTGACAAGCGACCCTCTCTCCTTGATACGCAGTATCAAGCAGTATCCCTTACCGCTTTTAGTGCCAGTTGCAAATATCGGAGCGATCACTGTTTCCGGTGGGTCAGTGCATGGAATTCACTTTCTTGATGATCCGAACAATCCTCCAGGACCGGGAGATTCTCTGAGTGGTGTTAATGTCTCTCTGAAAAATTTTAAACTCGACCGCAGTTCATGGATAAAAAAACGCGGAATGCTTTTTAGCAATGCAGCTACGTTCTCTGTTGGAGCGATGACGCAGCAAACTCGCGGAGCGATCTATAGTTATAGCGAGGGTGGAGTCAGGGGTGATCTTCGAAAGCACACGCTTACTATTGATTCAATCAGGATGCATCCGCTTATAAGCGAAGATTCTTTTGGTACAGCATTTAAATACCGGACTGAGCGTATCGATTTATTCGCTCCTAAAATTGAGATTGTAGGAGTTGATTATCAAAAACTATTCTTAGGCAATGGCGTTTGTGTCGATAGTATTTATTTGCGGGATTGGAGAATGAATGTCTATGGAGATAGACGCCGTCCCGAAGAGCCGCGCATCAAAAGCGATAAGTACCCACATGAATTTTTTCAACAGGTTCGGATGCCAGTGGGTATAAAGCATGTAAGAGTTCAGGAAGGCGGTATCACCTTTCGCGAAAGCTGGCCTGATACTTCGTCTCCAGGTACTATCACTCTCAATCATATTAATGCGAACGTCGGAACAATATCAAATGACAGGAATGTAACTGATACGAATACTACTTCGATCGAAGGTGATATGAAGATCATGAATGCAGGTTTAGTAAGTTTCAATATTGGATATCAACTTCTCAATCCGCATCTTACACTTAATGCTCGTGGAAAAGTCGGAAGAATGGATGCTTCCCTGTTTAATGAATATCTGTCGCTCACCGAGCCTTTTACATTAACGGGTATTGTGCGTTCAGCAGATTTTAATATTGATCTAAAAAATAATCTTATGACAGGTACTATCGCACCGCAATACGATAGTCTTCATGTAAACTTTTTCAGATGGGATCGATTCCCGCCGGGCTTTGTATCCTTTCTTGCCAATGCCCTCTTCATGCGCTCTCATAATATTCCGGAGAGAGATCACCCGCTCCATACGGCAGAAATATCTGCCGTCTTAGAACCGAATGTAAGTTTATTTTGGGCATTGTGGCAACCCATACGTACCGGAATCGGATCGATCGTCCGCATCCCCGAATGGGTATGGTAATAATTGCACGTTGTAACTTTGATGCATTGAATGTGTTTAGTTTAAGTAATTTACTGACCATTTGCTATGCAAAAAGCCTGTTATCAACTTATCGTCGTAGCTGCATTCATCACTGTATTAAGTGTTCAAAGTGAAGCCGTAACTCTTCCCGAACTGCCTCGTGTCTATATGAAAACCGTGTACGCTTCGCCCATGAACGCCACGGTGTATAAACCCCTAACTTCCTCTGATTTTCAAACTGCATTAAATACGAGCAAACTCGGAGATATCATTGAACTTCAAGCGGGGACAATTTATAAGGGTCCGTTCACACTTCCGAATAAAACTTCCGGAACCGGCTGGATTTATATTACATCGAGCGCGCTTTCAAAACTTCCGGCTCCGTGCATGAGAGTCTCGCCATCGGATGCTATCAATATGCCGGTGATTGTTGTTCTTGCCGGAGCAGGAGGAGCAGCGCAGACAGCAGCAGGGGCACATCACTTCCGGTTTGTCGGTATAGAATTTCGTCCTGTTGATGGAAATTATGTCTACAATATTTTTCAGATCGGCAACGGTGAAACTACTCTGAGTACGCTGCCGAATAACATTGTTATCGATCGCTGCTATATTCACGGGGATTCTGCTGCCGGAAGCAGACGTGGCGTCATGATCAACGGTGCTGAGATCGCTGTGATCGATAGTTATATCTCCGATTGCAAAGAGGTCGGAGCGGATTCTCAGGCAATTGCCGGATGGTCATTAACAGGTCCCATAAAGATCGTAAATAATTATCTTGAAGGCGCAGGTGAAAATCTAATGTTCGGCGGATCGGATCCCACGATTCCTAATGCCGTTGCTTCCGATATTGAGATCCGCTGTAATCTTCTTTTTAAACCGTTAAAGTGGTTTCAGGAAAAGTGGGTGATCAAAAATCTTCTTGAATTCAAAAATGCTCAGCGAGTACTTGTTGAAGGAAACCGTTTTGAAAATGTCTGGCCCAGTGGGCAAAGTGGCTTTGCACTTCTGCTTACTCCGCGAAATCAAAATAATACTGCGCCATGGTGCGTCGTGCAGGATATCACCATACGCCGCAATGTATTTATTAATATTTCACAGGGTATTAACATCGCCGGAATGGATGCACCGAACATAAGCCAAAGAACACATAGAGTACTTTTGCAGGATAATCTTATTAAGGCAGTAAAAATGTCCGGCAGTGATGGAAGGCTATTTCAGGTCTTAGGCGATCCTGTCAATGTGACGATCGATCATAATACCGGTTTCTGCTCCAATGCATATTTAGTCTCCGATGGTTCACCGAAAACAGATTCATTTACTTTTACCAACAATATTGTTTCCCATGCTAATTACGGATTTATCGGCAGCGGAACGGGCACTGCCAACACGACACTTGCAACGTACTTCAACAATAATTGGATCGTAACACATAACGTCGATATCGGCGGTTCACCTATCGGCTATCCTGTAGGTAGTTTTTTTCCGGCGACGATCGGTGCAGTCGGTTTTATCGATACCTCTGCAAATAATTTTCGCCTTTCTGCCTCAAGCCCATATAAGAATGCCGGAACAGATGGCAGGGATCTTGGCGCGGATATGGATTCTATCGTAAGCGCGAGCACCTATATCTGTGACGCAGAGACAGCAGAAGTCCAAACGCCTGCCACTGAGATCTCGGGAAGTTTATTCCCTAATCCTGCGGATACATATCTTATAGTACAGACAAATGCTAATTATCAGGATGCTGCTCTTCTTTCCATCTTTGATGGAATTGGTCGCCAAATACTTTCCTTACGTTCGATTCAAAACTCCGAAAAATTACATACCATTGATCTAGCCTCCGGAGTTTACACATTGCAAATACGATCAAAAAGTGTGATAAAAACGAGCACATTTGTAGTGCGCCATTAGCACATTGCCATTCATTCCATTGTGCATGAAATACATATCACGAACTGATTGCATCAATCCTTCTTCGCAGCATAAAGGACTACTTCCACTAAATTATCTTTCGCGCAATATTTTAGTGTCGCGTGATGAATATCTTCGGCAGTAAGTTTATCGATCATCGCTTTGCGTTGCAGGAGATAGGAATATTCAATGGAGAAAGTATTTCCTGCCCAGCTTGAGAGATGCACCGCTTACTACTGAAGTTGGACTTTTGCATCCAAAGATTGCCGCAGCAGAAACCAAAAGTAGTGCAAGAAAGAAAGAGGATGATTTCATAAAATCTATTTTCACCTTATTGTTGCAACTAACAACCCTAAAATAAAGGTTTTGTTATCATAAATAAGCTCATCGTAGTAATCTATAGATATTTCAATTCCCTCACAATTCCCCATTTATTGGGAACTCTCGTGATTGCAATATGTTAACTTATAGCCCTGCTGTAGGATACATTCATTTTTCCGTCACGGGAAATAAAAAAATAACATTATGAGATTGCTCCTCAATCTCGTCACTGCGCTCACCGATGAAGAAACGGCAAAACTTTCTGCACTGAAGTTGCGCGGAAAGCAGCTGGCAGTGATGAATCTCGTATTTTCAAAACGCGAAAGCGGCAAAGAGCCGACTGCGCAAGAGATCACCAATCTTGAACTTTCAAGTTCGCATCTTTATGAGATAAGTTCGGTTGTTCTCGGGAAGTGCCATCATATCTTTGTTCCCGAAGGTGGAATTCCATTGTTGGAATTTTTAACGTATAAGAACCTGAATACCCAATTCAATCAGGAACTTCGCAGACAAAAAAAGAAGCTTGCTCTGAGAAAAGGAAACGAAACAGAAATTTTTTATCTTTCGGCTTTTGAACTCCTTCACAGATTCACCTATAATCTCCGCGATGATGAGTTGATTGCTGAATACGGAAAACTTTATCTTGTTTCGAAAAAAGATGCTTCGCCTGAAGATGAACTTGCCATCGAAGCTCGGATACTACAAACAAAGCAATCAAGCATTATCTCAGAAGGAAAAAATTTTCAGACAGATAAGAAACTGATTCTTGAAAAATTAACCAATCTTGAGCGTATCGCCAAAAATTCGTCCCATCCTTATTTATGTTATTCCGTATACTCAGGACTGGCTTGGTATTGGCAGCATTTAGGTACGAAGCCTGATAAGTATCTCCACTACCTTCAACTTGCTCTGCCTTATTCCTTAAAGTTGGAAGGATATATATTCCGCGATACTGCTCTGGAGATGCGGCTTCGGCTTGCTGATGCCCACTTTGTTACGGGCAGCACTAAGGAAGCCTATGAGATCTTCGAAAAAACCTATTCAGCCATCAGGCCTGATCACATGCTTTGGAGAAGAAACTATTATCTGTTTCGCTACCTGGAAGTTCTTATCTATAACGAACGGTATTCACGCGCAGAAAAAATTCTCCAGAAACATTTCGAGTCGCAATTCAAACTGCGCCCAACTTCGGCTTCGGCAACAGCTGCTACACTTTTTTCCATCCTCTATCTCCTCAGCGGAGATTATGCTAAAGCAAAACACTATCTTGATATTGGGATCGAACTGAACGTGAAGACAAATTTTACTCTCTATAATGAAGTAAGAAATCGTTATGTTGAAACTGCCTATCACTATCTGATGGGTGATTGGGATTACACATTGGAATTAACGAACCGCGGTTTGCAATATTTACGAAGCAGACATATCGGTTTAAATAAACATCTATTCGGTTATAATTTTAAGATCATCGAGGCATCGATAAAATATTATACTCAAGGTCTTCCCTTCTGGCATAAATTCGAAGAAAAATATAGTTTGCTTATCCTGCCGGCAGAGGGTTTGCTCGGCAAGCTGCTGAAAAAAATCAGAACCACTCCGAGACAAAAAACAAAATCACAGCTCAAAACTCTGGAGAGTATTTAGCTAAGCGAACATCTCCCCTACCTTTTCGATACCGTTACTTATCGTACAGGTGTCGGCACTTTAATTTTATTTGGACCGGACTAAAATCTTCTAATTCTTTCTAAAAAGATAGCAGAAGTCAAATTGACTAAGATTATTGAAAAAATAGATTTGTTTATTTGTGGGGAATTATGTATTTTTGTGTAGAAAAATTGATCGTTGGGGATAACTCTTCACAAATCAATAATTTTCGCGATTGTTTCTAATATGGTCCGAATGCACACATCAACGAGTACCTGTTATCTTGTGGCAAGAGACAGGTACATCTTTTTATTTTTTTCTTTTAAAATAAATAAATTGCCCTAAGTATTTTCTTTATAACAGATTACCGTTCTTTATAATATTTACGGAAACAAAAATTACTAAGATTCCTTTTATTTCCGATTTGTTATTTAAACATTATTATTCTATTTTTGTATCAGGAAATAGCTAACACATACCCTCCCTTGATTTTTAGATGCCGGGATCATGTCAATGACACCGGCATTTAAATTTTAAAAAGTTTTTGCAAGTCAAACTATGACGGTCTTCTTTGTTATCAAGAAATAAAAAAAGGCGGCTATCAGCCGCCCTTCATGAACTAAAAAAGAAATCATTATTACTTCACATAGATAACTTTCCGAGTTACCTTTTCTCCACCCGAACGGACGAGCACGAAGTATTCGCCCGGTGCTAAATGAAGAGAATTTGCATCAAGAGTATACGTAATTTTCTCACCGACTCCGAGTGCCAGCGATCTTGATGAATAGATTTCCTTGCCAAGAAGATCACGAACTTCAAGTGAGGTAACACCGGATTGTTGTGCCGTAACCGTGATCTGCGTTGCCTTAGTAAATGGATTCGGAACAGCAGTAAGATCGAAGGCTGCAGGAGTTTTTGAATCCACTCCGCCAGTAGGTTTTTTTCCGATGCCTGTCAACTGAATAGTCAGAATGCTATCATTCTCATTTTTTCGTAAACTATCTATATAATGGATAGTAAGGGTTGCACTGTAAGATTTTGCTGTTGTTGGAGCAAAGGTTATAGGAAAGAGATACGTCTTCTGCCCTTTTACCGTTGCAGGTAACGGTGGATTCAATGTAACTGAGAAGTTCGCTGCATCGGTACCTCCGAGGATTGCTTGCGTGACGATGACTTCCGAAGCATTGTTTGCAGTAAGCGTTGCGATTACGGTCGGATTATCTGTTCCGTCGTCAACATGCGTTCCGAAATCAATAGTCGTCTTATCAAGTGATGCCGTTCCAACTATGTAAGGTGGAGGTACAAATTTATGCACGACGCTTTTGGTGAAGATCGGCTGACGTTCCATTTTAAGCGGATCGTTTTGGACAAACGTAACGATACCTGCCGTGAGATCATACGTATAAATTCCGGATTCAGCAGCAGTTGCAAAATCATCTCCACGACATGTTACAAAAACGACAGAATTTCCATCTGGTGAAAACATCATATCTCCGCCATTACCATTCGGCGCCCCTTCAGAAGGAGTGATAACTTCCTTATCGTCATCGGGGGTTAGCGAACTGCCCGTAATACCCGTGAAGAAATGCAGTGAATTCGGAAGTTTACTCCGAAGAATCTTGCGTGAAGTAGCAGCGAGTACTATTCCGTTCCCCGCATCCCAACGAAATGAATACAAAGTCAAGTCACCGGTTGTATTTGGTGCAAGAGCAATTTCTGCTGTAGGATTTTGCTGATTGGGGATCACACGAAACAAAAATCCGAAACATGTATCGATATTACCGCCGAGGCGAAAATTTGGAACTGAAGTTATTCCATCGGCATGAAATCCAAATGTGCCAACTCCGGCACTTGGAGTCCATCTGAATAATTGAGCACGTGGTTTATCACTTGATAAACACTGATCGAAAACGAAGGCAAGCATGGTCTTTCCGTCTTCCGATGTAGCAAGATTTGCCATGTGATAGCCTGAAATTGCAGCAGCCGATGGAAGTGCATCATGAACATAGAGTGAATCTACAGGTCCTGTCCCATCAAATTTTCCGTGAAAGAACCATTGCTGTCCGCTTCCCGGTGCCACTTTGATCGGAGTCGCATACCACTCTTTCTCATCGGGTGTCAGAACTCCAAGGGGAAGCATTTTTGTGAAGGGATCAACATCTTGATTAGAGGTGATAACCTGCAAGAGTGTCGCACCGCCAAAGGTTCTTTTAGGAAAAGGAAGATATGATCCGGTATTTGTAAATGCTGAGTCAATTCTTACAATTGCCCACACGCTATCAGGAGCGCTGTTTATAGGGTTAAAATAAATAAATTTCCCGCCTACCATCAATGATTTACCATCACGGGTTGAAGCAAGAACAGCAAGATTTCTTACATTTACAAATCTGCCCCCCGGAGCTGAAGCCGATTGAAAAAGAACATCAACTTTATTAACACCGACCGTTTTTGCAAGTATTTGTGTACGCTCACTATTGGTAAAGACAATACGTGCGAGAGTAGTATCTTGCGCAAAAGAGCGGACGGATAGAAAAATACTGCAAAGAGCTATTGCGATCAGAACGAGAGAACGTCTCATAGGATTTAAAATGAATGTTAAAAATATTACAGTACAAAAATAACACGTAAAGGGTAGGAAAGTTACAGGAAACCGTTGGCGAATCCCAATAGAGCAAAGGAAGTTTACAACCTCATTGCGAGAAGTATAGAGCGTAACAAAAACTAAAGGTTACCACTTCCCCACGTTCCAGGGGTCAGGTCATTCTCGCAATGAGAGTAAAATACATTTCAGTCCCGTTACTTCACATTCACAAAGACTTCGATCAATCCGATGTCGCCTGAAAAAACTTCGAGAGCTTTCCCGATTACCATTCCGAATTTTAGTTTTTCAGGATCTGCTTTCATGGCATATCCTAAGCGCGACGAGGTGACAAGCAGATCGCCGGCGTTTATGATGCCACCTTCGTTGCAAACCTTGGTCGGCAATACTCCGACAACACCCATCGGAACGAGATCATCAGCATTTGCTTCAACGTCACGTTCCGATAGCAGCACTCCGGGCTTTGTTGCATGAACGCCGATCACATTTACCGCATAAGGCTTCGAGCATTTTTCTACGGTGCGCCTATACCCTGATGCGATGACAAGTACATCACCCGGTTCATAGTCCGAGCGTTTACCGACAACGGCAAAAGCTTCGGCAACATCTGCTCCTGAAGTTTGCGTACCGCCATTGAAAAAACCTTTACCTGTTTTATCGATACGTGCAACATTTGTATTTGCACTTTGGAAAATAGCAATATTTCCGCCTGTTCCCGTATGATTCAATTTCAGTGTTGTCCCCCCTGTTCCATTCGTTGTTGATTCTAAAGCAGCTGAGGAATTCGTTGACTGATTGATTGTAAATAACCCGGCTCTTCCAGAGCCGGAAGCTGTGGAAGAAATCGCAGCGCCTGATCCGTTTGTCACAACCGATAAAGTCGCAGCGGTATTCCCTGCGGTAATATTAGAAAATAATCCTGAATTTCCTGCACTACTTAATCCTGAAACCCCTGCTCCGTTTGTGCTTTGGCCGAAAACACCTGCGCCGCCGCCTGAATGAATTCCCTGAACTCCGTACCCATTGATAGTGCCATTGTTATTCTGAACACCCACAATTGCTGTGCCGGTACCGGTATTAGAAAGTGTAAAAGCGGCACTACTGAGATTGGTGGTACTCGAATATGGCAAAATGATCCCTCCCGGGTTTTTCCAGACAGCAACGCCGAATCCGTTGGAAGTTAAAACCTGACCTATATCACCACCGTCGGCGCTGATCTTTGCAACAGTTACAGAAGCGTCGGCAATATATTTCGTCGTGACTGCACTCGGAGTAAGCCTTACATCAGCAATCGGACCTGAACTGCTTAATACGGTAAGTGTGCCATCGCTGCTTTGCAATCCCTGAATGCCGTTTCCTCCGGAACCTGAAGAGCTGATCGTAAGAGTATGTCCGTTGGAAGTAATAGTTGTTCCGCCGCCGCCTTGTAAGTTCAGCACACCGGATAGGTTGTTCAAAGAGGTAACTATTCCTGCAGCATTTTGAGAAACTCCATCTGCAATCGCAGCATGGATCGCATAGGGAGCTGAGGTAAGCGCAGTTCGGGGAGCAAGTTCTGAGCCACCGTCAATTGATACGCTAAGGAAATAACCGTTATTGAACGAAAGATTCGGAGGTATAGGATTTACGCCGCCTATGATCAATGTGTATCTTCCTTTGATTACAGTCACTGATTGAGATTCAGAAAAGATCGGCGAACCTCCGGTAATATTTGCATAGAGATTTACAGAAATATTTTTATTTCCGTCCGGCACAGGATTTCCGGAAATATCCGTCAAGATACCTTGATAGCTTATTGTTCGTGGAACCTGGGCAATTGCCGTCACCGAATATAGAAGTACTATCACAACTACATAGTAAATATGTTTCATAGTGTGTTTTAGAGATAATAAAAAAACTCTATATTGCTCCTCTGTTGGAGTTGCTAAAGATACTTGCAGATCTTTGCCACCTTTAAAAGACAATTGAGAAGCTAAAAGGTTACAAGTAATTTTAAATAATTCGTATAAAAACATTGGAAATCGGCATCCTGTCTCCGCCGTATGACTTTTTCACATATTATCTTGTTCTTTCGCAGATGAATTCGATTGGCATAATTGGCGGCGGCATAACAGGGCTGACTACAGCATTTCGTTTGAAATCAGCAGGAAAGCACATTGTGCTTTATGAGGCATCGCCGCGAGTAGGCGGACAGGTCCAGAGCATCCGGCGTGACGGATATCTGGCTGAGTTCGGACCTAATACCTTGCTGGAAACATCTTCCGTTATCTCTGCTCTTCTTCGTGATCTCGGGCTTGAGTCCCGTAAAATCTATGCAGGGAATAAAGCAAAATACCGTTTTATCGTACGAGGAAAAACGCCAACTCCTCTTCCGACTTCGCCCGCTTCTTTTTTTTCAACCAGCCTTTTTTCATTTGCAGCAAAACTCCGATTGCTTCGCGAACCATTCATTGCTAAATCTTTTGAAAAGAGCGAGGAAAGTGTTGCTGACTTCGTACGGCGAAGATTAGGAAATGAGTTTTTGAATTATGCAATTGATCCTTTTGTCTCCGGAGTTTATGCCGGCGATCCGGAAAAATTATCCGTCGTTCATGCCTTTCCGAAACTCTATGCACTTGAACAGCAATATGGTTCGCTTATCAAAGGACAAATCAGAGGCAAAAAAGATAGACGCAAAAATGGTGATGTCGCAAAAAACAGTGCCGGTATGTTTTCTTTTGATGACGGCTTGCAAGTTCTTATCGATACTCTTCATACCAAACTTGAGCAAGAAATAAAACTTAATACGACTGTCACGAAGCTCGAGCGCATTCCGGAAGGATGGAAAGTCTATTATAATGATAATGGCACGGAATATATTAATTTGCATAGTTCGCTTATTCTTACAATTCCCGCCTATCAACTTGCCGGGCTCAGCCATAATATTGATGGAATCGATCTTTCTGCGCTAAAAGAAATATATTACCCACCTGTTGCAAGTCTTGCCCTCGGTTTTAAGAAAAGCGATGTAACACATTCGTTGGATGGTTTCGGAATGCTGATTCCAAAAAAAGAAAATTTTCATATTCTTGGCACGCTTTTTTCCTCTTCACTCTTTCCCGGACGTGCACCCAAAGATCATGTGCTCTTAACAAATTATATCGGAGGAGCACGTTCACCTGAATTCGCCGAAGCGGATGAAAGTACGCAGATCGAATTTGTATTGAAAGATCTCAGGATGCTTCTTGGCGTTCGCGGTGAGCCGAGATTTACTCATCAGGCATTCTATAAGAAAGCGATTCCGCAGTATAATATTGGGTACGCAAAATATAAAACTCTTCTTAATTCATTCGAGGGAAAGGCTCCCGGGCTTTTCATTGCAGGAAATTTCCGTAATGGAATTTCACTCAGTGATTGTATAACGTCTGCGGATACCATTGCAAAAAATTTACTATCGTCTTTTTGACTTTTACCCTGCCTTGCTCTAACTCTTCTTATATTTGAACTTCATCATTCATTTCGCCTCGGCGAATTTCTGACCATTTTATAGGAGAATACACTATGTGGGATACCGGAAATACCGCTTTTATGCTGATCGCAACAAGTCTTGTCATGTTGATGACGCCGGGTCTGGCGTTTTTTTACGGCGGACTTGTGGGAAGAAAGAACGTCCTTTCGATCATGATGCAAAGTTTTGTCTCGATGGGATTTACGACTGTTCTCTGGTTTATCTGCGGATATTCCATGTGTTTTAGCGGTACAATGGGAGCGCATACCGATCTCCTTGGTGGAATTATCGGAAATTTTGATATGTCGTTTTTGCATGGCGTGACGGTCAGCACTCCCTCTCCTCTGACACCGAATATTCCGCTCATGGTTTTCGTCGCTTATCAGATGATGTTCGCCATCATCACTCCGGCGCTTATCACCGGAGCATTCACCAATCGTGTGCGTTTCCCTGCCTACATGCTTTTTCTGACGCTATGGCTGTTGTTTGTGTATTTCCCTTTCGTGCACATGGTATGGGGTGGCGGATTGCTTGCAAACTGGGGCGTTCAGGATTTCGCTGGCGGAATTGTCGTTCATGCCATCGCAGGTTTTGCTGCGCTTGCATCAGTATTTTATGTTGGGAAGCGCAAAGCTTCTGATTCGCAGCCTCATAGCATTCCGCTTGTTGCACTTGGCACCGGACTTCTTTGGTTCGGATGGTATGGCTTCAATGCCGGATCACAATTCAAAGTTGATAGCGTTACGGCGCTTGCATTTTTAAATACCGATATTGCTGCATCATTTGCTGCAATGATGTGGCTTATCATGGAATGGCGTGCATCACGCAAACCAAAATTTCTTGGCCTCTTGACCGGAGCAGTTGCAGGTCTTGCAACGATCACGCCTGCTGCCGGATATGTAACGACAACAAGCGCCGTTATGATCGGAATAGCTGCAGGACTTATCTGCTACTTTGCCGTGCAATTAAAAAATAAACGCGGCTGGGATGATGCGCTTGATGTCTGGGGAGTTCACGGAGTCGGCGGATGTCTCGGAGTTATACTGCTCGGAGTTTTTGCAGATTCGGCAGTGAACTCCGCCGGAGTAAATGGATTAATCTTAGGCAATTCAAGTTTTTTTCTTTTGCAAGTAGGCGTAACACTCGGCGCAGCAATTTATGGCTTCGGTTTTACATACGTGATGCTTATAGTGATCAATAAAATCACTCCTGTAAAAGTAGAACAAAGCGAAGAAGAGCGCGGAGTGGATATGTCGCTGCATGGCGAAGAGGCGTATCTGTAACTTTGCCCGTCCGAAGGTGTTATAGATTACATGAAAAGCAATCTCGCAATATGTTTTTTTTTAGGCGCTATGCTTGTTGGGACGAATACAAATGCGCAGAATTGGACAAAAATTTCTCTCCCCACATCATATTATTTAGCAACGCCATATTTTCTGAATGAGAATATCGGTTTTGTATTCGATGGTGAAGTTGGAGAATTGGGAAAGCTATGCCGAACAATAGATGGTGGAAAAGATTGGACCTCAGAACAATTTTTTGATTCAATAAAAGTCGAAATAAAACAAATATATTTTATTTCTCTCAGACATGGATATGCGGCAACTTCTAAAGGTGTTTTCGAAACTAAAGATACAGGAAAAACATGGAAAAGTATTTATCCGGGAGTATTTAATTTTAGCTCCATATATGCAACCGACACAAAAGTTTTTGCAGTAGGTAACAAAGACCGTTGGTACACCTATGGACCATTAATAAAAACTGAAAATGACGGAAATACTTGGGATACTATTTATAGTCAAGCCCAACTATACGTGGGTTTTTCCGTAATGAGACCTAATGTATTTGGTAATAGAGAAGACTTGGTTTTTTGCACCTATATTGATAAAACAGGACTATTGCCTATTGACTTGGCAGTTTCTAAGGATACTGGAAATATTTGGATATTAAAGTCAATGGATATGCCGGACGTTACAAATACTACAGGTATGTTCTCATTTCCGCATTGTTTTGATCTCCTTCGGACATTTTCCCATAACGGCGGAGAAAATACTAATATTGTTGGTTCCACTGACTTTGGTGATAATTGGGAAATCAAAACCAATTATTTTGAAATTAGCTCTTGGATTTCCGGAAATAATTGTATTCAATATGACAGTGATCCAGAATCGAACGGCAATAATATCGGTGATACGAGTGTAAAAAAACAAGGAATTTGGCGTTCTGAAAATAAAGGTATTGATTGGGTATTTATTCCAGGTCCGAAATTTGCAGAAATAGATGATCCCGACTTTCATAATTTATGTGTAGTAGGTGGCGGTGCAGTTGTTTATGCGGGTACGATGGCATGGAATGATACTGAAATTATACCATTAAATTATCTTTGGAAAACAACAAACGGAGGCGATGGTACGCTCTCATCTACAATCTTAACATCAAGTGTTTCCATGACCCATGATCTCACTCCGGCGGCTACAATCTGTGATACTTCCTATATTGGATTATTTTATGAAAATCTTTCGTGTAATTATACTTTGCTGAAAAATATCTCTATTGACGGGCTGGATTCGACACAATTCAGCAGTCAGTGGATCCATCATCTTGCCTGCGATGGTTTGCCTGACACACTTCTTATAAAGATTTTTCCGCTTTATTCTAATGGTGGGACATTTAAATTACGAGCACAATTTATGAACGATGAATTTCAGACTATTGATACGAGTTTTGATTTTACTCTTTTACAAGTTCCGGGCAACATAGAAGCTGTTTATACAAAACGATTTTCGCTATCTGGCAATGCAGGTGATACGGTCAATATCCTTACTTATATTAATAGTCCGCAAATCCCGGCAGAGCCACGTGGAGGATCAGTTGAGCTTAAGTATGGTCTTAACACTTCTCTCCTTACTCCCTTCGCATTCGTCCCAATAAACGGAGTAACAGCCGATCCGGTGCAGACTACAAAAACAACTGCGACGGTTACGCTGCATTTCGATCCTGGTTTTGCATTCAGCGGTGAGACGGTACTTGGCAGGCTGCGCTGCGTGGCGTATTTAACCGATACATTGGAAACTGATATTACTCTTACCGGCGCCACACATTCATCTGGATGCCTTGCAACTCTTACCGATAGCAACGTTACGCATTTCACACTTATCGGATGCGGTGCGCCAGCACTTTCAAATTTTATAAAATATGGTAAGGCGTATGACATCCTGAGCATCGTCCCAAATCCTGCCCGAAATTTTATACAAGTGCTGCTAAAAAATAATGGGATCCCATTGCACTATGAACTTCTCGATGCTCTCGGCGCAAGGCAAAAAGACGGGATGACAAGTAACAACTCTTTACAGATAAATCTTTTGGGACTATCTTCGGGTAATTATTATTTCAGATTGAGTGGCGAAGGTCAGGCACCGATTACGAAATCGCTGGTGATCGCAAAATAATTTAATCCCGTTTCATCGGATGCTGCCCTACCCAAAGAGAATCGAACGTATAATGCCCATTTGAATCGCCGAAGCCTAAAGATAATTTTTCCAAAAGGCTGTCTTTCGGGTACGCTTCCCAGAATTTATTACTAATCTTTGGGATGTGAATATGTTTTAATAATTTGAAGGTGCCGCAATCTTTAGCATGTTCCGGCGGCGGGTAACTGCCATCCCACTTTCGCAGGATACAGGATATCATGGTAATTGAGCTTATCCCGTCTTCAAGATCGTCGGCTAAATGGCGATCCACTTTTTTCATATCCCATCCTTTCGCAAAGATAATTGCACTCTTTACGCCCGGATCATTTTCCAAAAGTCCGATCCATTCAACGGCAGCTCCGACAGATGTATGAAAAGAATAAAGTTGGTGTTTGATCGCACTTATTGAATCCGTAGCAGGATATAGTCCGAATCCATGAAATCTGATCTGGGATTCGCCGTTATAGAAAAGTTGAGAGTTGTCATGATTCATCGTTGTATGAGAAAGTGGTACGCCTAACGTACTAAGGGGTGCACTATCGACAGGCGGAAATATTCCCGAACCAAGTTTAAATTTCCAATTTTTTGAATTGGCAAGCGATGAAGGAACACCAAATTTTTTCCGTACTTCAAACCACGTTGGGGCGCGGAAAGAGCTATCAGTGTTCTTTTGCAGAGAAAATCCTATCTTCTCAAAATTAAAATGTATCCAATCAGAATGGCTATAGAAATCTTCCAACATGTGCATCGAGGAGCCTATGGTCATAAGGATAAGCATCTTACGCTCATCTTCCTTTAGTTTAGGATTATTATAAAAATAAAGTATCGTTTTTTTTGTATTATCGAGTAAACGCGACCAGATATAATCGAACTTCCAATTCTGATCGAGCACTCCTGCAAGATTATCAAAATGCATCAATTTGGATGCAGCGCGGGTAGAGGCAGTCAAGGGAAGATCTCTAAACTCGAGGTAACTTACAGTTGTTTCCACAGTACCGATTATCTCACTAACAAACGGTCCAAAATAATCCATACAAAAACTACTTAATTGAAATACTTTAATTGCATCTGCGCTGAAACCGTATTTATGTCCTGCTTCCGCTGCTGCACTTGAATGCCAAAATGTATCATAGGCATTCACAGAGCTATTACTCATTATAAGTATAAGACAGAGTAACGAGGAGCGGAGAAAAAAACGGCGAAATCCTGAAGGAGTCTTGCAGAAAAAAATACTTTGGTTAAACATAAATATTGCCTCAAGAAAGCAAAATGAAACTGCGTGTTAATAGGAAGAGCATATCGTCCCTTTAAAAAAAATCTTCTCGCAGGGAGAAAAAAAACGCCCTGCTTTGGGAGCAGGGCGTTGCCGTAGTACATTATATTCGTGAGAGGGCCATAGATCAAAAAAATAATCCATCGCAGGCGAAGTTCTATCTGCCTTCACTCCCCAATTCAGGCTGAGAGCGCCGTGCTTGCGATGGGAAAATTGTCATCTTTCAAAGAGAAAACATCTTCGTTCTCACTGAAAGGAAATTTCGTTTTCAATAATTCGGCTGTCTCCCGTTCCTCTTCACTGCCCAGATCCATTACGACTTCGTATGCAGCGATGCGTTCGTTTGCATTTCAAAAGCTACAGGAAATTGCTAAAAAATCTATCGTAAGCACAGTGCAACATATCCTTATTCCCCAATCAAGATCGCTACACCATGCTTACGATCAGAAACTCATTTTTCAAAGTCATTGTAAACTCTGGTACAAAGATACTAGATGCTCTGACTCAAATTGTTACAGAATTCAAATATTCTTCTTATACCTTTTTAAATACTTCAGTTTTCAATGACCCGCTTGAAAAATATACGATGTGATGAGAAAATCGGTTTTAAAAAACGGTATTTCTCCTCTCTGGTACAAAACTATCGAACGAAGCTATATCCCTATTCGTTAATTTTCTATGTTTACCCAGCTATCAAGCAGTATTGTCATGGCATTTCAATCGCTCATCAGTAATAAGATGCGCGCTATGCTGACGATGCTCGGCATCATTATCGGAGTCGGCTCCGTCATCACGCTTACAGCGATCGGACAAGGCGCATCAAAAGCTGTTACCGATAGGATCTCTTCGATGGGCACAAATATGATTCAGATCGATCAGGGTCCCTCGAATTTCGGAGGAATTTCATCGGGATCAGGCGGCGGCAATCACGTCACAGAAAAGGATGCCGATGCTTTACGGCGCTCGCCATTACTGAGTGCCGTTGCTCCTTGGGTTGATACCCGTGCCCAAGTCCTTGCTCCCAGCGCAAATTGGTCAACACGTATCGGCGGCACAACTCCGGACTGCCTGAAGATCAGAAATTACAGCGTGGAAACAGGCTCGCTTTTCACCGATGAAGATGCTGCATCTGGAAAAAAAGTCTGCATTCTCGGCAAAACTGTTGTCACACATTTATTCGGAGAAGATGTAAGTCCCCTCGGAGCTACAATCCGTATCAAGCAAGTCCCGTTTATTGTTATCGGAGTCTTGAAAGAAAAAGGGTCGAATTCGTTCGGTCAGGATCAAGACGATATTATCATTGGTCCTTTTGCAACAGTTCAAAAAAAACTGATGGGGACGACGCGACTTGATGATATATTTGCAAGTGCTGTTAATGAAAATGCTACTCCTGCTGCGATAGCCGATATCACCAGAATTATGCGCGAACAGCACCGCCTGCTTCCCGAAAATGATAATGATTTCCGTGTCCGCTCCCAAATCGAGATGGCTGCGACAGCTCAACAATCTACAGATACACTTTCTCTCTTACTTCGAAGTGCGGCGATCATCGCCCTGCTTGTCGGCGGAATAGGCATTATGAATATCATGCTTGTTAGTGTTACTGAACGTACCAGGGAAATCGGAATTCGTAAATCCATCGGAGCAAAATCTTTTAATATCCTATTTCAATTCCTAACGGAAGCCTTAACTCTTAGCCTCATCGGTGGCATCATCGGAGTCTTCGGAGGTTTTCTTGCAAGCTACATCGTCTCCAATCAAAATGGTTGGACGCTTATTATCTCTCCATCTGCAGTGATATTAGCTTTCAGTGCTGCAACAGCCGTCGGTCTTTTCTTTGGGTGGTATCCGGCGTATAAAGCTGCACAGTTGAATCCGATCGAAGCGCTGAGACAGGAGTAAAAGAATTAAGCATTAAGAACTCCTGCCTCCTGCATTTCAAAACTCTCCGCAAATTTATATAATCTTTCCTCGACTTCGGCATACGTATCCATCGTCATTAATTCGGCGCGGAGTTTTGCTGCCCCGAAAATACCTTTGAAGTAGCCGAGATAATATTTTCTGAATGCCGGAATTCCGTATTTTTCAGAATGCAAAGAAAGCGAATGGCGCAAATGGTTTAAACATAATTCGATTCTCTCATTAAGTGATGCTGCTGAATACGTACCTGTTGCAAAAAATTCTTTCACTTCACGGAAAATAAACGGATTGCTGATCGCAGCGCGTGCGATCATCACACCGTCGCATCCCGTTTCATTGAATGCTCGAAGAGCAGATTCAGGAGAATTCACGTCGCCATTGACAAAAATAGGAATCGAAACGAGCTGTTTGATCTTCGGAATCCAACTCCAATCCGCAGGACCGCTATGCCCTTGGGATCTTGTTCTGCAATGGATCGTCAGTGCCGAAGCTCCGGCTTGCTCGATCATTGGCGCAACATCTAAAATATTTATTGAATCATGATCCCATCCGATTCTTGTTTTCACGGTAACAGGAAGTTTTACTGCATCAACTGTTGCTCTGACCATCGCTTCCATACGAGGGAGATCTTTTAAGAGCGCCGCACCTGCACCTTTGCCGGCAACATTTTTTACCCAACAGCCGCAATTAATATCAATAAAATCCGGACCAGCCGCTTCTGATATTTGCGCTGCTTCACGCATCACATCAGGATTTCCGCCAAAGATCTGAATTGCAAGAGGACGCTCTTCTTCAAGCATCGCCATTTTTTTCATGGATTTTGCGGCTTGACGAATGATCGCTTCTGACGAAATAAATTCAGTATAAACCGCATCGGCTCCCATCCGCTTTGCAATAATGCGGAAGGAAACATCCGTCACATCCTCCATCGGTGCAAGGAGAAGTGGGCGTGAGCCAAGGTCGATATTTTTAATCTTAGACAAATCTTTTTTTTGTCTGAACAATGATTTGGGGGGATTATTTGATTAAGAGGATGAGAGTCCCATCTCCTTAATCCCTAAAATCCCCCAAAATCATGGTTCAGATATTCTTAATTATACCTCGCTACTACTCCGTCATCACCATTCAAAACATGCTCCGTGAAGATCGCCGGTGCGCTTCCCTCTCGTACAAGGTCATTATAATCAGCGGCAAGTTTTGCAATACAATTTCCGCAGAAATAATTTTCGAAGCCTGCTTTTTTTTCGACAACGACAACTTGCTCTCGCGGAAATCCTAATCCGCAAAGATGACAGGCAACGCCTTCGCCGCTATCTCCATCCGGATCGTGCTCGCGCTTAAGAAGGTTCTTATAGCCCCACCAAACAAAATACAGCGCTCCGATGAGCAAAATGACGGAAAAAATGATATTCATAGAGGTTCAACAAAAGCGGAAACCAACTCAATCCCTAATCATCTTTCATACTTCAATATTCCCCCTTGAGCCATAAATAACCCTTTATAAGTCAAGATACTAACTTTAGACATTCACCGCTTTCCTTCCAAATTTTTAATTTTTAATTTTACATTTTTAATTCCCGAAGGGCATGCTACCTTTCATCTCACTTCCAATATACAAAAAAAAATACCATAAGTCCGGGTTCTGAAAATAGGGCAATTTTTTAGCACCGACGAACAATCACCACACGAATGTGTTATCTTTGCATACACAGAATTTGAAATGAAATA
>JANYLL010000246.1 GCA_025357895.1 Ignavibacteriota bacterium | reverse complement strand
TCCCCTTACACTCGGAATCGAAACGATGGGCGGAGTTGCAACGCCGATGATCCAGGCGAACACGACTATTCCGACGCGCAAATCGGAAACATTTTCAACGGCTTCCGATAGTCAGCCTTCAGTAGAAATTCATATCACGCAAGGTGAGCGTCCGATGGCAAACGATAATAAATCGCTTGGTAGATTCCATCTCGATGGCATTCCGCCTGCTCCGCGAGGCACACCGCAGATCGAAGTGACTTTTGATATTGACGCCAACGGCATTTTGAATGTCAGCGCAAAAGATAAAGCAACATCGAAGGAGCAATCCATCCGCATCACTTCATCCGGCGGCTTATCGAAAGAGGAGATCGCAAAAATGAAATCTGATGCCGATGCGAATAAAGCTGATGACATCAAGCGCAAAGAAGAAGTCGAGACGCGCAATCAAGGCGATCAACTTGTCTTCCAATCGAAGAAGCAGCTTGAAGAACTCAAAGACAAGATGCCGCCTGAAGCACAAGGCAAGATCAATACGGCGATCACCGATTTGGAGAATGCCTTAAAGGGTACGGATTCCGCTGCGATCAAGAGCGCCATAGAAGCCCTTAACCGCGTCTTCGGCGAAGCATCGAGCCAGATGTATCAAAATGCATCAGCGCCTCCTCCGGGAGCCGGAGCGCCGCCAAATGATGGCGCCCAACAAAACGGCCACGAAGGCAAAGTAGAAAACGCCGAATACACGGTGGTGGATGAGGAGAAGAAGTAATATATATAGGGCACATTACATGTGCCCTTTTTTATCTGAATGAGTTACCTACAAGAACAAAGTCTGGAAGGTTTCGAATGGGATGAAGGAAATACCCATAAAAGTTGGCTGAAGCATGGAATCTCAAATGCAGAAGCAGAACAAGTATTTTCGAACAATCCATATTATATATATCCTGACCAGATTCATTCGGCAGGTGAAGAACGCAGCATAATTATTGGAAAAACTGATGCTGGAAGAATGGTGTTTATTTCATTTACAGTAAGAACCAGCAAGGTACGGATAATTTCGTCCAGATGGATGGGCACAGAAGAAATGGAGAAATTTAATGAAGCAATTCAAGCAAATACCAAAATTTAAGACCGAAGATGAAGAGCGGAAGTTTTGGGATAATGTCGAAAATATTTTCGATTACCTCGATCCGGCTAAATTCGTTGAAGCAGAGCCACCCATGGTTCCAAAGACCGATGCCATGTTCCTCCGTATGCCGCATTCCATGAAGGAAAAAATAGAACGGCTATCGAAAGAAAAAAAGGTTAGCGAAGAAGCCCTGGTGCGCGAGTTCGTTGATGAAGGCCTGAGGCATTATGGATTGCAGGCAGGAGCATGAACCGTTACGGAATAATTATCTACTGGAGCGAACCTGACGATCGCTTTATTGCTGAAGTTCCTGAACTTCCCGGCTGCATGGCGGACGGAACAACTTACGAAGATTGTGTTCGCAATGCCGAAGAAGTCATGCGCGAATGGATTACTTATGCCAAAGAATTAGGAAGACCGATCCCTGAGCCAAAAGGAAGGCTAATGTATGCCTAACAACGCCCACGACGGCAAAGTCGAAAACGCCGAGTACACGGTGGTGGATAAGGAAAAGAAGGACATGATGTGTGCGCCCCAATTTATTTCATTATCATTCAAACAATAATTGAACACATTCATCGTTTGCCATCCGAAATAATTGCTCTCTAAGACCCTGGAATAATTTAACTATTTCCTCCTGGGGTAATTCAAACTTTGAATGATGTATTCGAATACTCGATGTATTAGGTTTCCCTGAGACTACAAACTCTATCCCATCATTGGTTGAATGAATCGATGTTCCGCGTAGAAGGATATACGTATCCTTCAAAAGAAATACGCACTTACCTCCAACATATTCGCATGGCGATGTACAAAACCCACCAAGAAATCCAGTTAAGTAATAAACAGCCTTTTCCAGACTTTTGCCGTGATGCCTAATTCTGGCTTCATATCTTTGATTATTTCTTATCATTTCCTAAAATGAGAATGTGCGAAATAAGGTTAAACAAGATTTCCTTTTGCCGGGATAAAGCATTATTCGTATTCACATTAAATTCCGTTCGTTCTATTTCGCTGCTGAAGATTGTATGGCAATCAGAAAATCGGAATAATTCAATGGACATGGTAACGACTTCCGTAATTCTATTATTTCCATACTGACCTAACCGGTTAAGTTGAATATAAAAATATAGTTTTGTCGGCAAAAGTGCAAAATCTTGTTTTGATGAAGCGCACATTTGGGTTAAAGTCTTTAATGCCTGAACGCTGTCAAAATTATTCGTTTCATGCGTGACTTCAACAGCAAAAGGGGAAAAGCAGCTATCTATTGCCGCATTGAAAGCCGCAGAAAGAATCTCTAATGTATCCTTACCAAATAG
>JANYLL010000225.1 GCA_025357895.1 Ignavibacteriota bacterium | reverse complement strand
AGTTTTGTATCACATTTTACAAATGGATTATACTACAATGAAGAACAACATTTCTAAATTCTATCTGCTTTTTCTGTCATCGATATTTCTGAAGATCGGAACGGTGTCATGCGATGCACTCGGCTCGATAGCAGTGCCAATATGGTAACCAATAACCGAGCAGCTTGATAGCGTCAGAATAAAACCAAACGATGCCAGAAAAAGCAGATAGAATTTAGAAATGTTGTTCTTCATTGTAGTATAATCCATTTGTAAAATGTGATACAAAACTACGTTTTCAGGGAAGCCTGTTTGTCACGGAATTGTCAAAGAAAAGGACGATTTTTGTCATTTTGGAATGTGATCTATCATGCACCGTGGAAAACCATTACTTTCCAATCAGCAACAGATCACAAAGAATGCACAACAAGCACACATAAAAAATCACAATAAAAACAATGTTCGTTTTTCATCGTGCAAAAATAAAATATTATGGAGAATGAGTTGTCATGGAATTGGGGAGCGAAACTCCATTCGAAATGACAATGTCATGTTTTTCCTAATTCATAATTCCTAATTCGTACTTATTTCACGTATTGCATGATCGGAGGTTCAATAGGATACACTGATTCTTTTCGAAGCCTTTCGCGCTCAAAATTCAGCCATAAGTAATACGTATCTTCTTTCAAGCCTTCTAAAAAAAGCTGAATGCCTCCGGCGATCCAACCGAAGACAAAGCCCAGGACGAAATGATAAATTCTGTCATCGCAATTGCAGGCTTTGATCGCAGCACCGACTCCAGCGCCAAAAAGACCCAACGGAAGACGCGAGAGAAAAGTCATTCGCGGATGCAACACTAATTTACTGATCGAACGGATCGGCACGACAACGCAATGCGTGAAGGCAATTCCCTTGCCAAGCTCTTCATAAGGCGGCAGCAGAACAAGCGATGTATCGCGGACACTAACGAGTGTCCACTGCGCCTGCGAGCCGTTACGGCCAATGAGCGTGATCGTCGGTTTATCCGAACACCCGAATAAAATAAGAGCGAATACAAAAATGAATACATATTTCACAATGCAAAAATACGACGGAGAGTTTGATGTAGGGACGTATTGACGTATGGACGGATGGGATGTGAGGTGATTCCAATGGGCCGGACTCTTAGTCCGCCAGTCAAAGATGTCATTGCGAGGAGCTGCGAAGCGCGACGCGGCAATCCCCTGATGGTGTGTGCTAAACTGGAATATCCCTTTTGTCTGAACCTGGATTTATGAGATTAAGGGATAAGAGAGATTACGGACATATCATTTTATCATCCGCAATTGCACCGGTTCCTGATCAGGATAAAACGCATACCATATCCTAAAATTTTTCATGGCATTGGCAGTTGCTATCGAAACTTCTCTATTACGATAGATTGCGTAGTATCCGAATAAGCCACCGGCAATAGCGCCGCCAATTGGGAAATAGATCTGCTTCTGATGTTGTACTTTTGATTCAGCTTCGGACATACCACCGCCATCGCCGCTCGAAAAACGCAAAGTACCTGTCGCACACTCAGCCAACGCTGCACCACCTAAAGCCGGAAATACTATACTTGAAGGATAGCCGGTTCCTTTATCATAGATCTTTTCGATTTTATTCAAAGGAATATTTTGCATATCGGATAGAAGCTGGTACATCTCAACGGATTTGCTTTGATACGGAGCAACAATAAGCGAGCTATCGCGCACCGATAGCAAAAAATAATCGCGTATCGAATCGCGAAATTGCACAGAGATGCGGTTATGTGATGATGGCTCGGAATGCCCGCAACTCAGCACCGCGATCAAAAGAAAAGAATAAACTATGCGCTTCATTTTATACAACAGTTACCGAATAAGTTTTAAAAGCTCCGGCTCGCCATGTGGGTAAGCGGAGATTTTACGAAGTTTATTTTTTGATATACTATCATTTGGATTAAACTGGTTATCGCTATTTGCACTTTCTACACCAGCAGCAATAAAAGCACCTAAAACAGCACCAATGGGAATAAAAAACCACATAAATGACGGTGCAATTGAAACAACATCACCTTGAATACTTGATGTATGAGGAATGGCTTCTGCCGCAGCAAATCCCGCAATTCCACCGATACAGCCACCGATAATAATAGGCATTGGCGCAACATCGGTAGTAATTAATGTGATCGAATCTTTTTTAATAATTTTTGCATGACTTATCGTAATACGTTCGTCATAAATTTCATCCGGTGGAAAGACTACAATGGAACTATCACGAACGGCAAGCAATAAATACTTAACCTGTTGTCCACTTTTCATACGCAGAGAAATTTCTTTTCCTGAAGTAGATAATGAATTTCCGCAACCAGCAAGAAGTAAGTAAACGAGGGAAAAAATTATTATGCGTTTCATTTTATTTTTTGGAGTTCGGGAGGTTCGTATTGATAAAAGGAATGCTCACGGAGTTCATCCACATCGTTCTTTGAAGATAACAAATAA
>JANYLL010000213.1 GCA_025357895.1 Ignavibacteriota bacterium | reverse complement strand
AATTTACCGGAAGACCTGAATTCGTTTTGAGGAATAATTCGTGTTTATTCGTTGTAGTATCAAATCTGATAAGTCCGCCTGTACTACCAACCCAAACATATTTTCCATCTAAAGCTAAAGACGTTGATCCCGTTGCCTGAGTAAAATCTCTCCACTGCGTACAAAGATCAATCGAGTTCTGCGCAAACGTGGATTCTGAAGCGCTAATACAGAAATATGCAATAGCTGTAAAAAAAAAGAACTGTTTCATTTTCTTATTCGAGGAAATAGAGTTTTTACCAACTTACGCCAAGACCGGCAGTTAATCCGTATTTAATTGATGACTGGCGTGTTCCCTGAAATGCATAGTTCAGATAACTTGATTCAGCTCCGATGCGGAAATGCAAAGAATTATCCGGATGAAATTCAAAGCCGAGCATTCCCTTAGCAAGCGGCCCCTGAGAAGTAGCTCCAGCAAATACTTGTGCGAATGGATGAATTGAACCAAAAATACGTAGTTCAGGTAAAGAGTAATTATAAAATGCTCCGAACCATGTAAGAAGATTGTTCACCGTAGTTCTCTGCTCAATAGTGTTTTTTGTCCATAACCCTGTTCTGGGATCGCCAATGAGAATTTCATACGGTGCTATGGTTTGGCGTAAAAAACCTTCTTGTCCAATTTCAATTCCAACTGATTGATGAATATCAAGTGCGTAGGAAATACTAACCGCGGCATTCTCAAAGGGAGATTTCGTTGTGGGAGAGATACCGCTTCCGAACTGTTGAAAACCAATCGTTCGTAAGGTAATCATAATACCTAATTCAGGTTTTTCAAGCGGCTGAGATATTTTTGAAACATTATATGAAGGACTGTTAGTATTGATATTCAATGGAGCAGATATTTGACCCAGATTTACATTTGATATTGGTAAGATAGTATCAGATTCCTGTGAAGTAAGTTTAGGTTCGTCGAAATTGGACTGCGCAGATTTATTAATTCGCTCTTGAATGTTTTTATTCGAATGCCTTACTGAGCTTAATATTGAAGTATTTTTTTGCGAAGTTTCGATTGATGCGAATATTGGTTTACTCGAATTAAGTCTCATTTCTCCGATTCCTATTTGACTACCCGAAACGATAATGAAAAGAAGGGATAAACCAGCGCTAATAATCGGTACTAAAAAGAAGTCCAGGCAGCGTTTTATAAAAAGGGATGCATCGAGTCTTAACGAAGGGAGCATTCCGTTATATTCGTTGAGTACAGTTGAAGCAGCAATTATCTCTCGGCTATGATCGAAACTCATCGGCTGCGCGTTACGAAGAGTTCGAAAATGTTCTTCGAGAGACTGTTTTCTTTTATTCATGGCTTGCAATTGCAAAAGGTGTCTGTATGTTGTCAGTTTTTCCGCGAAGGAAAAAACGGTTTTGTTCAAAGTTATTCTTTTCTGTTCCGATGGGTACTCCGAGAAGTTTAGCTAAGTCTCTTCTTCCCCGGCGTAGTCGTGATTTTACTCCGGAAAGTGTGCCGCCTTGTATTTCCCTGATCTCTTCAAGGGAAAAGCCGGAAATCTCAAATAATACTACCGTCTCACGTTGTTTTAGCGGTAATCGTGAAAGCGCATCCCGAATAATACGAATATCAGCAGCAGTATCCGGTGATGTGTGAGTAGATATTAAAGAATTTGCATACTCCTCATTATAAACTCCGAACCACTTTTTCCGGCGTTGTTGGTGGTGGTGAATACGGGTAGCAATAGTAAAGAGGAAACTCATAAAAGCTTGCTTATCTTTCAGGGTATCAAAACGTTCGTATGAGGCAAGTACGGTTTCACTTAAGAGATCTTCGGCTTCATAATGATCGCGGGTAATAGAAAGCACAAACCGCCAAAGCCGCGTATGTATCGGTTCAAGGAGCTGAAGAAATTCTTCTTGCTTACGGGAAATCATTATTTGGTGTGTTGCACTATACCTAATAACACTACAAAGCCTTCATGGTTACAGGGTAGGTGGGATGAGGAGGGGGGAAAGTTTCTAAAAA
>JANYLL010000191.1 GCA_025357895.1 Ignavibacteriota bacterium | reverse complement strand
TTGAATGACGGGATTCAACCGTACTAATTTTACTATTCCATGAAATTTTTCGCCGGAAAAAGCATCGACAGTAATGGAAGTTCAGGCAAATGTTGATGAAGCCGATATCGGTCAGGTCAAGCAAGGCGAGGATGTTTCCTTTACTGTCGATGCTTTTTCCGGCGAAAAATTTCATGGAATAGTAAAATTAGTACGGTTGAATCCCGTCATTCAATCGAATGTCGTAACATACACCGTGATTATCTCTGCGCAGAACAAGGAAGAAAAACTTTTTCCGGGAATGACGGCAACGGTGACGATCACCAATTCCGCAGTTCAAGATGCCTTGCGCGTTCCGACTGCTGCTACGCGCTTCACTTCGCCTTCTGCTGATAATAATGCCACACCGCCATCTTCGCGCACTCATGATACTACAAAAATAAAAGGTGACTCTTCACGTATAGGAAGAAGCAGGGGCAATTCAAATTCTGCAATTATTTATCGCAGATCGAACAAACCTGTTAAATCCGGCGAGATGCCTGAACTTGAAGCGGTGAAGATCAAGACAGGAATAAGTGATGGTATGTTTATCGAAATTTTATCAAGTGATTCACCACTCAATCCCGGCGATAGTATTGCCGTTGGGATGATCATGTCATCAAATAAAACTCCTGCAGCAAATGCACCCGGAGCAAATCCATTCGGCACTCAGCCGAGACCGGGCGGTGGTGGGCCAGGAGGCGGAGGTGCGCCAAGAAGATGATCTATGCTTAGAAATTTTCTTTCAAGTTTGACGATGGCATTCGACTCCCTTAGAAGCAATAAGGTGAGAGCGACGCTGACAATGCTTGGCATAATTATCGGAGTTGGGGCCGTGATAACAATGACGGCGATCGGACAAGGAGCAAAAAAAGCTGTGACCGACCAGATAGCAACGCTCGGAACAAACCTCCTCACAATTTATCCCGGAGCTACCTTCGGCGGAGGAGTATCAAGCGGAGCAGGCGGCTCGAATAAACTAACCGAAAACGACGCTGAAGCAATAAAAAAATTATCTTCTATTTCAGCTGTTGCCCCCATCGCTTCGGCGCAAGTGCAAGTCGTTGCTGCAAATGCCAATTGGTCAACTCGTGCAACGGGCACTACTCCTGAATATCTTACCGTAAAAAATTGGAAAGTTACCAGTGGTAATAATTTCCTGCAAAGCGATGTCCGTGCTGCGCGTAAAGTATGTCTCATCGGTAAAACTGTGGCATTGCAGCTTTTTCCGGACGGAAGAGATCCTGTCGGCGCAACAGTCAGAATTAAAAAACTTCCCTTCACGATCATTGGTGTTCTTGACGAAAAAGGCACGAATTCTTTTGGCGTCGATCAAGATGACATTATTCTTGCGCCGCTCTATACCGTACAAAAAAAACTTTTAGGAATTACCTTTCTTAATGTCATTATTGCAAGCGCCGTCAGTGATCAACAGAACGATCAGGCAGTTGCCGATATTACTGCAACACTTCGCCAGATGCATAGGCTTCTGCCAAGTGATGAAAATGATTTTCAGGTGCGTTCGCAAGTTGAACTTGCCTCTGCCGCCGCCCAAAATGCTAATACCCTGACAAGTCTCCTGAGCAATGCGGCTATCATTTCACTTCTTGTCGGCGGAATAGGGATTATGAATATCATGCTTGTTACGGTAACTGAGCGAACACGCGAGATCGGCGTTCGTAAATCGCTTGGTGCTAAGCGCAGAGATATTCTAACGCAATTTTTAACTGAGGCAATGGCGCTTTCCTTGATCGGCGGAATTATCGGTATATTGTTCGGATTAGGCGCAAGCTGGTTTATTTCCAAGAGCAACGGCTGGACGCTTTTCATTTCACCGACGGCAACCGGACTCTCTTTTGCTGCTGCAGCTGTCATCGGAATTTTCTTTGGATTTTATCCGGCACAAAAAGCAGCACGGATGAATCCTGTCGAAGCATTACGTTATGAATAATTATCCCGATCCGCGCCTATCTGATATTATACTTCCCTATTCCGAAAAGAATCTGGAAGAATCCAACATCGTGCTTCTCGGCGTTCCGACCGATGAAGGCATTCGCCGTAATGGCGGCAGAGTAGGCGCAGCGGAAGCTCCGAATGAAATTCGCAAACAGCTTACAAAGCTTACTCCAACTGCTTCGAACGGTTCGATCTCTTCACTAAAGATCGTTGACTACGGAAATATTTCAGGTAATACTCTCGAAGAAGTTCATTCCATTGCTAAAGATGCCGTTTCAAATTTTATTAAGAGCGGCAAAACAGTTATCGCTCTCGGTGGCGGTCATGATATCACCTATCCCCTTGCTTCGGGATTTCATGATGGCATCGGCGGAAAAGATTTTTCGCTGATTAATATAGATGCTCATCTTGATGTCCGCGAGAAAAAGGAAGGCTTGCATCACTCAGGAAGCAGTTTCAGACTACTGATAGAAGAGAAAGTTCTTCACGCGAAATATTTTTTGGAGTACGGCATTCAGCAATTTTCTTTTGCACAGAGTCATCTCGATTGGCTGAAGAAAAAAGGAGGCACGGCTATTTTTTATGAAGATGTTTTCCAGAAGGATGTTGCCAATAAATTCCGGACGCTGCTTCCTCATGAAATTCCACTCTACCTATCATTCGATATTGATTCTGTCCGCTCAAGTGATGCGCCCGGAGCAAGTGCTCCATCTCCGATAGGCTTTCGCTCCGAAGA
>JANYLL010000380.1 GCA_025357895.1 Ignavibacteriota bacterium | reverse complement strand
TGGCAAGAGTTGCCGCTTTTATTTCGCCGCTTGGCAGCGATCCTGAATTGTTTTACAGTGGGATCTCGGGTTTTGGAATGTTCGGAGTTTTTACGAGTATCACCATGCAGATGAAGAAAGTGTACTCAGGTCTTCTGCATGTAAAAGCCTGGACCACTAAAAATCTGCATGAGCTCTTTGAAATTTATGAAAAGCATATCCCTGAAAGTGATTATCTAGTAGGTTGGGTAGATTGTATTTCTTCCGGTGATGCACTCGGACGTTCGATCGTTCATCAAGCGAATTATTTCAAACCCGGTGAAGATCATAATCCTGCTCAGACACTGCGGGTTTCTAAGCAAATGCTTCCTGATACGATCCTCGGAATTTTCCCAAAATCATTTGTCTGGATGCTGCTTCGGCCGTTCACCAATAATATGGGGATGAAGTTTATTAATTGGCTGCGAATTTTTGTGAGTAAACTACCGATCATCGGAGCCGTCGCGTATGAGCAATCTCATGCAGAGTTCGCATTCTTGCTCGATTATGTTCCGGGCTGGAAAAAGTCTTATGGTACCGGGGGGTTAATTCAGTATCAATCATTTGTCCCTAAAGAAAATGCAGAAGCAGTGTTCCGCAAACAGATAGAAATGTGTCAGGAAGCTGAAATGCCGCCATATCTGGGCGTTTTCAAGCAGCATAAGCCCGATAAATTTCTTTTCACCCATGCCGTGGATGGCTTTTCTTTGGCGCTTGATTTCAAAGTGACGCAAAAGAACAAAGAAAAACTTTGGAAACTCTGCGCTGCGATGAATGACTTAGTACTAACAAATGGTGGAAGATTTTACTTTGCCAAAGATGCAACACTGCGTCCACAGGATTTCAAAACATTCCTGGGTGAAGGGACAATGAGAAAATTTGCCGAGTTAAAAAAGAAATACGATCCTGATAATATTCTACAAACAGATCTGTCCAGAAGATTAACGGTTTAATTGTGTGACGTCATAATCTTTATCTTTCCCTGAGTCTTCGAGTTGGATAACTGACCTTGCAATGTTGAATGTCTGAAGAAATCGATCAGTACTGCACTCAAATCTGCTGACATATAACTATCAATGTTTACCTCACCTGTTTCAGCAATTCCCGGAGGAGTCGAAGCAGTTACTTTATGTTGAACATGTCTGGCTTTGATCGTCTCTGTGCCAACAAGAATAGTAGTGTCGTCCTTCATCGTTGCCTGACTTGTGAGAAAAACATCGAGCTGCGGTGCTTGAATGTGTTCTGTGTCAATTTTTGCTACCCATGTCGTCCCGGACGGAGCTTCAATTTTCGCTGCCAGTACCCATCCTACATCAATATCATGGCCGATCGCCTGAGTCAAAAAAGTGTATTGATTGAGGATACTGAATCCATAATTATAGCGGTATAAATCACCATTTGGATCCTGATAAAAATAACCGGTATCGTTTTTATTTGGAGCAGGCATATACGTTACTACTCTTGCAACATTCGTTTTGCCTTTATAGGTAATGCCGGTATCGACCACAATTTCCTGTACATTGATCCGAGTGCTATCGATGCGATGATCGACGTTGTTGCCATTCTTATCAGCCGTATCAACAACGAAGATATCGTAACGCGCATGAAAATCTTTCTTAAAGGTTAGCTTTGAATAATGACTCGTATCCACTGGTACGCTATTAGGACCGGGATTATAACTGCATGAGGAAATAAACGTTGAAGAGGCTGCTAAAGCGATGAATACCGCAATATATAAATTTTTCATAAGGTCTTTATTGATCTTGTACTATTATATAAACGGCTTTCAATGAGAAAAGTTACTCACAAAAAAAAAGAGACGCGATATATCGCGTCTCTACACGGGTTCGGAAATGATTATAATTTCACTTTTGCAATGTTCTCCTTCACATCGTCGGAGCTTTTCTTGAGTGCTGCAGCTTCAGAATCGGTGAGTTTGATCTCGATGATCTTCTCCATGCCGTTCTTGCCGAGTTTAACAGGAACGCCGACGACAGTATCATTCAAGCCATATTCACCTTCGAGCCAGACTGAGCAGGGAAGTATGCGCTTTTTATTACGGACGATGGATTCAACCATCTGCGCGGCGCTTGAACCCGGTGCATAATAGGCGCTTCCGGTCTTGAGTAAATTGACGATCTCAATTCCGCCATCGCGTGTGCGTTGCAGGATCTGCTCCAAGCGATCAGCAGGAATAAGTTCTGGAAGCGGAATACCTGCAACAGTTGAATATCTTGCAAGCGGCACCATCGAATCTCCGTGACCGCCGAGAACGAATGCCGTTACATCCTGAACCGATACATCAAGCTCCATTGCAATAAAGCTCCGGAAACGTGCTGAGTCCAGAACGCCAGCCATGCCGATGACTTTGTTACGGGGAAGCCCGGTCTTTTTAAGAGCAACATAGGTCATCACATCAAGCGGATTCGAGACGATAATAAAGATGGCATTCGGACTTTGCTTATAGGCAGCTTCAGCGCATCCTCCAACGATTTCGGCATTCTTCGCTAAGAGATCATCGCGGCTCATACCGGGTTTGCGGGCTAAACCTGCAGTAATAACCACGATATCCGAGCCTTCAGTCGGTTCGTAGGTATTTGTTCCGATGATACGAGTATCGGTACCATGAACAGGAGCAGATTCGAACATATCGAGCGCTTTTCCTTGCGGGATGCCTTCGACGACATCAACAAGAACAATATGTTCACAAAGTTCTTTATCAGCGATACGCTGAGCTACGGTCGCGCCAACATTGCCGGCGCCGATTACGGTAATTTTCATTAAAAAATAAGATTAAAATTTATTGCGCGGACTAAACGCAGATTGCGGCGGGGAGGTTCATTGGGTAAGGATGAAGGCGGAAGGATGAAGGATGAAAAAAAAAATTCATCCTTTCTCCTCAGTCTCCTCCTCCGACTTCCATATCGTCAGCAAGATCGTCTTTGGCATTAGTGATAAGCCACGTAGCTTTTTCGAAATCATAAGGCTCGACGAAAATACCTACACCATTTTCAAGATAGGGAAGCATTCCCTCGGCGTCGCTTGATTGAAGAAAAGATTCAATACCGGCTTCAGCAAGTTTTTGCTTGATCAGCTCTGCTTCGAAATCGGTACCTAAAGATGTTAAAAGTTGTAAACCTTCCATATTTTTCAAAAAAGATGAGTTAATTTTTGCGGTATATAAACATCGGTTTTCGGTGTTAGGTGTCTGGCATCGGAAGATCTTTTCGGCGCAGATGTTTCTGATTTCATTACACCATGGCAGGTATTTTCGGTTGTTTTATTCGGAACACAAGGTTTCAGGTTGAGAGCGTATGCCCTGTTTTACAGCGTCACGCTCTTGCAGGATTTTCACATAAGACCGAATTTAAAATATTCTACGCCGAAGCTGTCGGATTAGGATATGCGGCGCGTCATTCAAGCGCCGATTCTGAAATCTTTTCTTCTGACGATGATAATTTTTCGCTCGTTCTCTCC
>JANYLL010000173.1 GCA_025357895.1 Ignavibacteriota bacterium | reverse complement strand
TGAACCCGGCGAACCGGTCATTCTTTTGGGGGCGAGTAAATGCTTATACTGCTTTGAGCAAACCAACCGTTCCCGGATTGGGCATTACAGATTACAAAATAGACGGAGTTGATAAAGGCGGGTTAAATTATTCAAATAAGGTTTATTCAATCGACGTCACGTTTAAGAATTATATGGCAGCGGGTTCCGGCATTCAAGTGCAATTGCTGCCTATAGATGGAAGCGTCACACAAGAGGGCGGATATTCCGTTAAACAGGGAACGGCGGTTTTAGGCTCAATGAGTTCTCAGCAGTTGACTGCCGGCTCATTTCAATTTACACGTGATGGCACCGATAATGGTGCAGGCTCTCAGCTTCCGTTATACTTTGCCGTAAGCTATGGAACGTCAACGGTCGAAGGTACAAAATATTACGACACACTGAGGATCGATGTTAATATTACCGGTGATGGAATCTTCGTCACAAAAGGAGTAAAAGAAGAAAATTCGAATCTTCTTCAATTAGGCACCACATACCCGAACCCTGTTTCTCTTGATGGTACCATTACTTTTGAACTTGCTAAGCAAGGCTATGCAAAGCTCAGTGTCAGTGATGTTTTAGGCAGAACTATCAATGTTTTATCCGAAGGAGTTTTTGATGGTGGTAATCATCGTATCCATTTTGATGCGCGGACTTTGGAGAACGGAATCTATATCTACAAACTTGAAACAGCAGATGGGTTTGTGATGACGAAACGATTCGTCGTTGTACACTAATAAATTTTAACGCAAAAGAAAAGAAACAACGTATGCTTGGTTATCCGATCTTATCCATATTGACACTCCTGCCTATTGCGGGAATGATCATCACGGCATTCGTGCCGAAAACGAATATAAAGATGATTCGAGGCGTGACGGTTGCCGTCACGGCTCTGCAAATCATCTTCGCCATTATTCTTTGGGCGAATTTCAATAATTCGATGGCCGGGATCAACGATCCGAAGAGCTTTCAGTTCATCGAAAAGCATGAATGGATTCGGATATCAGGTCTTGGAGTTTTCGGCAATGTTGCCATTGATTACTTTATGGGGATAGACGGACTTTCTGTCTTGATGGTGCTATTGACTGCACTGATTTCTTTTGTAGGAGCTATAGCAAGTTTCTCTATTGAGAAACAGCATAAAGGTTACTTCATGATGTACCTGCTTTTAGTAACAGGGATGATGGGCGTTTTCTGCTCATTAGATTTTTTCCTCTTCTATGTTTTCTGGGAGTTAATGCTTCTTCCGATGTATTTCCTAATCGGTATCTGGGGCGGACCTCGGCGAGAATACGCTGCAATCAAATTCTTTATCTATACCCTCTTTGGTTCGGTCTTTATGCTGTTGGTAATGATCGGTCTTTATTTCACCACACAAGTAATGATCGGCGGAACGGCATGGCATACATTCAGTATCCTTGATATGATGAATCCTGCAAATCATATTGCCGGTTCTATTTTTGCAACGGTGGGAAATACGTGGCGATATGTTGGGTACGCAGCGCTCTTCTTAGGTTTTGCTATCAAGATACCCATGTTCCCATTTCATACATGGCTTCCCGATGCACACGTAGAAGCACCGACGGCAATATCGGTTTTGCTTGCCGGTGTGCTTTTAAAAATGGGCACCTATGGAATTTTAAGAATTTGTTACGGTATCTTCCCTGAGATCGCAGTTGCCACAAGCCAATATATGGTGATCTTCGGATTTATTAACATCGTCTATGGCGCATTCTGCGCAATGGCACAGAAAGATCTGAAGAAGCTTATTGCATATAGCTCTATCAGTCACATGGGATATGTTTTGATCGGAATGGCAGCGTTGAATTCACAAGGCATGATGGGAGCGATCTTCCAGATGTTCAATCACGGTACGATTACTGCAATGCTCTTCTTAAGCGTCGGAGTGCTTTATGACCGCGCTCATACAAGAGGTTTGAACGAGTTCGGCGGACTTGCCAATAAGATGCCAAAGTATTTTGCTCTTGTAGTGATCTGCTATTTCGCTTCACTTGGCTTACCGGGAATGTCAGGCTTTATATCTGAAGCATTCGTTTTTCTCGGAGCATTCCAGGCATTCCAGTTCTGGACTATTCTTTCTACTCTCGGTATCATTCTGACAGCGGCGTATATGCTTTGGGCATTGCAGCGCATGTTTCTCGGCACATTACCTGAGCGTTGGAATAACCTTACCGATATCAACGGACGCGAACTTGTCGCTCTTGTACCACTTACAGCGATCGTGATCTTCTTAGGAATTTATCCTTCGCCGATCATTAATCTGATGTCAACCAGTGTCAATCAGCTTGTGACCTTTGTGAATTCTGCTGCACCGAAAGTAATGCAGGCTGCTACGATCATACACTAAATTCATAAAAAATAATTTAGGATGAATCCAAATCTTATCGATCCGCAAGCGCTGGCAAAGTTATTTGCTCCGATGGTGAAAACCAGTATGGCAAATTTTATTCCGGAGACCATCCTCACTGCCGGTTTTTTGCTTGCTATCATTCTCGATCTTCTCATCCGTAAATCAAGTCAGAAAAAACTGACTGGATATTTTGCGCTTATCGTTCTTGTTGCAGCCTTTGTGACTTCGTGGATGCAGTGGCAGCCGTATGAGCAGGGCAGTGCAACCTGGAAGGGTGGCATGATGATCTTCCCTTATCTGACGACGCTCGTTCCTCAGGTTGGCATGGCAGTAGTAGATAATTTTGCAGTATTTTTCAAACTACTTATTTCTCTTTCAGCGATCTTAGTAGTTCTGATGTCGCTTCTCTCGCGTGAAGTAAATGAACGCGGATTGCGCAACGGCGAATATTTTTCTTTAATGCTTGCTCTGACCCTCGGTATGTTCCTTATGCCTGCAGCTACGGATCTGGTGATGATGTACATTGCGCTCGAACTTGTTTCTATCACAAGTTACATCATGGCAGGTTTTATGAAAGAGAATGCTCGAAGTTCGGAAGCTTCGATGAAATATGTGCTCTTTGGTGCATTCAG
>JANYLL010000155.1 GCA_025357895.1 Ignavibacteriota bacterium | reverse complement strand
TTGAATGCGGAGCAGATACGCTGTTTTTGATTTCCGGACCGTGTGTCATCGAAGATGATACAGTGATGAACCGCACGGCAGAAAAGCTGAAAATGGTCTCCGAAAAGTTGAATATTCCGATTATTTTCAAATCCTCATTTCAAAAAGATAACCGCAGCTCCGTAAAATTTTATCAAGGTCCCGGACTTGAAAAAGGATTACGTACACTTGAAAGAATCAAAAATGATTTCGGATTTGCATTGCTTACCGATGTTCACTATCCGGAACAAGTAAATGCGGCAGCAGATGTTGTTGATGTCATTCAGATCCCTGCATATCTATGTATGCAGACAACTCTGACCGTCGAGTGTGCGAAGACGATGAAAGCTGTTAATATCAAGCATGGACAATTCATTGCTCCGGAAATGATGATCAAGCCAATAGAAAAATGTCTTGAGTCCGGAAATGATCAGATCATTCTTACTGAGCGGGGTTATGCTTTTGGATATAATGATCTGGTTGTCGATCCGCGAAGTTTTTATCATTTGAATAAGACCGGATACCCCGTAGTTTTTGATATTACCCATTCCATCCGCAAATATGGAATTCCGAGTTCGGATCCTCGCGGAGGATCAAAAGAATTTTTAGATACGATCGGGCGCGCCGGCGTTGCAGCAGGTGTTGACGGCATATTTGTTGAGACGCATCCTGAACCTGAAAAAGCTTTATGTGATGCTGCGAGCCAAATGTGCGTTTATGATCTTGAAGAATTTCTCTTGCCTCTTATTGATCTGCATGAGACAGAAGTAAAACACAGAAAACATAGCCATCATGGAGTTATATCTTGATTCGGTAAATATTAAAGAAATTGAAAGTGCGTTTAAACTCGGGATTCTTGCCGGGCTTACGACAACGCCTACTTTTCTGCATCGCGAAGGCATTACCGATATTGACGGTACGATCCTGAAGCTTGCAAAGATCGTCCCGATCCTGCAAGTTGAAGCGTTAGGAAAAAATGCAGATGAGATCGTTGCTGAAGCAAATCGTCTGATCAAGATCGGACTCGATCCGAAGAAAACTGTTTTTAAGATTCCTGTTTCTCTTGAAGGCATCACTGCATGCAAGCGTCTTCGTGATAAGGGAATGATGGTCAATATTCATCTTGTCTATACGTTGCAGCAGGCTTATATGGCAGCAACTGCCGGTGCAACGTATGTTTGCCCGCTTGTCGGAAGGCTGCAAGATCAGGGACATGACGCGCTTGCACTTATCGAGCAATGCGTGAAGATGGTTGATCGCTATAAATATGATACGAAGATCATGTTCTCCTCAGTGCGTAATCTCGAGCATGTACGTAATGCCATTAATTTAGGAGTACAGACGATCACAGTACCGTGGGGTGTTATGAAAAAGCTGACGGAAAATTCTTTCACCGATCTCGGAACAAAACAATTTTTCGATCATACAACACTAATGACAACGACCGTTGCAGAAGTGATCCGTGAAGATAATCCTATTGTCACCCTAGAAAGCACCGTGCTGGATGCTTCGCTGAAAATGACGGAGTCCGGTTTCGGTGCAGTGACCGTCGTGGGCAACAAAGGAGAGGTCATCGGAGTATTTACTGATGGTGTATTGAGACGCGAACTCAAGGATAAAGGAAAATCCCTGCTTGATAAGAAAATGTCGGATTTTACTTTTAAAGCGCCCATCACAACCACAGCCGACGATATTTTGGAAAATGCTGTTGCTCTTATGAAAACACATAAGGTAGATAATATCGTTGTGACAAGTGATGCAAAGCCAATCGGCATGCTTGATGTACAAGATCTTTTAAAACTTGATCTGGCAAGTGACTGAATCTGTAAAACATCTTGAGGAGATGTTTACCGCCGCCGGCGGTGTTTTCACTTTACCAATCGAAGAGATAGAATCAAAACTTCGCTCTGTTACAGCATTTATTTTTGATTGGGACGGAGTTTTCAATGACGGACGTAAAGGCGCAGACTCCTCAAGCGGCTTTACGGAAACTGATTCGATGGGGACTAACTTATTACGATTCTCCTACTGGAAAGATCGCGGAGCACTTCCCTTTACGGCGATCTTAAGCGGCGAAGAAAATCCTGATGCCAAAAAACTTGTAGAACGCGAACATTTTCATGCACTGTTTCAGAAGGTCAAAGATAAATCGGAGATCTTCGCACGTTTGAAAGAAGACTATACTATTGAGGCAAAAAATATTGCCTACGTTTTTGATGATGTTCTCGATCTTGCCGTTGCAGAGCAATGCGGAGTTCGTATTTGTATAAGAACCGATGCTTCGCTTTTGTTAGATAACTACATTAAGGAGCATTCATTATGTGATTACCGGACAGCACTGAGTGGTGCTAATAATGGCGTGCGCGAAGCTTCTGAACTCATGATCGGCTTAAGAGGCAATTATGATACTATTCTGAAGGAAAGAATAAGTTATTCAGCGATCTATCAGGAGTATTTTTCAGCACGTCAGAAAATCAAAACAGAAATTGTTTCATCATCGTGATTCACTATCATAATTATTATTACTTATGAAACGTCCACATTTCATGATCATTGCCGCTGTTATTGCATGGCTATTCGGACTAATGATGATCTTTGTGCCTGATAAGGCACTCGATACAGGATCTGCTGCGAATCTTGGTATGCAATGGTATGGTATTGCACTTTTTTCTATCGGCGTAATAATTTTTTTCTCACGCAACGATCCGGGTTCGAAAGCGCTGAAGGCAGTAATGATCGGCAATATTCTTTTTCATCTTATTGGGGAAGTATTTGATGTCTATGATTATACTGCAGGCTTTACCCAGCTATCCGGAATACTGGCAAGTGGAATAATTCATGTTCTGCTTTTCATAGGTTTTACGTATTACCTTATGAAAATACCGAAATATTCTGAATCTGAAAACAAAGAAATAATTTAACTTCTTGCAAATACAATAAGGTCTTCGTACTTTCCGTTATCTGCTTTGCGAAGGGCTGAGAGATACTTCTGACGTGTTTCATTGGGCTTTGTCATACTTTTGCTTCCCCAAGAAAAGACCGGCTGCTTGAAATATTTACTTACAAGAATATCACCCATTAAGCGTGAATGCCTTCCATTTCCATTGGCAAAAGGATGTACAACCACTATTCGATGCTTGAACCGCACAGCGATCTCATCTGAACTAAATAATTTATTCTCGATCCAATACTTACAGTCATCCATTACCTTCCGCAGTTCGATAGGTATTTCGAATTTATCAACACCGAGATTTTTATTCGTTGTTCGATAAGAGCCTGCCCATTTCCAAACATCATCAAACATTTTATCATGAACGCGTTTGATGAATTCTTCGGAAAGAATTTCACCCAGTTGCGGTGAGATAGTCCGCACCCAATTTATGGATTTTTCTATATTGATTTGTTCAGCACCATCAAGCTCTTCTCTTCGCTCAATAGTAGAATTCAAAATTTCATCTTTTTCATCTTCGCTTAACGGAGTTTGCCCTTCTGTGATTGGATAGTTTAATCCCATAAATTCCTCGGTAGTTCACTTTTTATTCTTAAAGCAAGGTCGTCGATCTCTTCGGAAGTTGTCTGATCTTCTAAAATCATTGTTGCACTTGCTCGCTTTACAATTTGTTCTGCAATTTTGTAAGCTCGTTTTTCTATTATTTCTTCTATTGTTTTTCCTTCTTTGGGAATAAATACGTAGAGAAGATCCATCCCCAATGCATTAGCTGCCTGCTGAAGTGATTTTATAGATATGGAACCCTCTAATTCCCGCTTTTCTAATTCTTGTGCACTCCCCGGATTTATTCCGATTTTTTCTCCCAATTGACGGTAGGACATATTGAATGCCAACCTTAGTTTCTTTACCCACCCATTTGTTTTAAAAAAGTCTGGAGTAGCCCAGATCATCTGGTATCTTTTGTCTAACTGCCTTATTGTGAGCCAATTTTGCCTTGCATCCATACGGGTATACCCATAAATATTTACATATAATATACGGTTATACCAGGATAAAGGTTCCTATATTTTACGACTACGACCGTATGAATCTATTTAATCCAACCCTGAAGCCACAAAATAAGGACTAATCCTCCAAAAATTATACGGTAGATGCCAAATCCGGTGAAGCTATGGGTTCGGACATATTTAATGAGCCAACGCACGACAGCAAGAGCAGTGATGAAGGCAACTACAAATCCGATGCCGAGCATGGAATACATATCGGCACTCAGCAGATCGCGATGCTTGAAGAGATCATACATCGTTGCTGCGATCATGACAGGGAAGCTTAGGAGAAAACTGAATTCAGTTGCTGCCGGACGTGTCATGCCGCCGGACATTCCGCCGATGATCGTTGCGCCGGAACGAGAGACGCCGGGAATCAGTGATAATACCTGGGAGAATCCGACGATCAGCGCATCTTTGATCGTCATCGTCTTAAGTTCAGTTTTTTGCCTATGAACGCTGATAAAACTTTCGACATAGACGATAATTATTCCGCCGATAATTAGACTGATAGAAACGGTAAGCGGCGAGAAAAGATATTTTATAATTGTTGAATGCAATGCAAAGCCTATCACTGCTACGGGCAAAAAAGCAATAAGAAGATGTGTGCGCATTCTGCCAGAGTCGGAGGTTGTATCCGAAGCATTAATCGCCCGCCAAAGATCGCGCCGATAAAGAAAACCGACGGCAAGAATAGCTCCGAGTTGTATAACGATCTCAAACAGCTCAGCTTTATCGGCACTTTGCAGAGCTTCTTTGAATTGAAGAAAATGATCAGCAATAATGAGATGTCCTGTTGAGGAGACAGGTATAAATTCAGTAAGTCCCTCGATGATTCCGAGGATGATTGAGAGCAGCCAAAGTGGTAAGGGCATGGTTATAGTGATTTGTAAAATGCAAAGCTACGGATAAAGTCAAAAGTTAAAAGTTAAAAGTCAAAAAATCAGGTTTTGACTTTTAACTTTTGACTTATCCCTAAACCTTCTGCCCCTCTTCCGCGTTTGTACCGTGCTCAAAATTTTCTCTCTAAAGAAGAAACAGATACCAATTCATGAATTCCTCACGTTCGACGACGATTGCCATTGCGCTCATTGTAGTTATAGTCTTTGGCTGGCTTATCCTTAATCAGCCCAAACAGAAGCCGCAAGCC
>JANYLL010000146.1 GCA_025357895.1 Ignavibacteriota bacterium | reverse complement strand
GACATCGTGAATTTTCAGTTCAGCAAATATTTTTTCCAGAGCTTCGGCTTGTGCTACAGTCCGCGGAAAACCATCGAGCAAAAAGCCTTTGCCTTCGGCTTGATCTTTTATCAATACTTCGCGCACGAGACCGATGATGACTTCATCGGGAACAAGCCCGCCCGAATCCATATATTTTTTTGCTTCCAAGCCAAGCGGCGATCCGGCTTTTACGGCAGCGCGCAAAATATCGCCCGTAGAGATATGATGAAGCGCATAATGATCGCGTAACCGTTCTGCCTGCGTACCCTTGCCGACACCCGGCGGTCCAAAGAGAATAAGATTCATGTGAATTGTGAATGAAAAATTTAATACAAAGATACGACAAGGTTTGCGCTGCTAAGCATGGATTATCTCTTGTAACGAAATAGATTCACTATTGTTAAGTACATACTCAAAATATTCATAACAAGGAACATACATGCGTTTGAAAACAACATTCGGCAACTGGCTTAACGATGTACCTTTTTTCCTGCGCCTGCCGCTTGAGAAAAAGAAAAAAATACGGATCCTTTGTACATTCGTTCGCATCAGTTTTGTTTATGTTATCTATATCAGGCTTTTAGGAATGCGCCGTACTCGCATACGATTTTTGGGCTTCGATATTCATGGTTTCGATTATGAAACGATGTATTATCTATTCGAGGAAATTTTTCTTCGGGGTGAATATGCTTTTACCACTTCCAACAATGCTCCGCGCATTCTTGATTGCGGTGCGAACATCGGGTATGCCACGCTTTTTTTTAAGTGGCGCTATCCCAAAGCCATCATTGACGCCCTCGAACCCGATCCGGCAACATTTGCAATGCTGCAAAAAAATATTACGCACAATAATATAGAAAATGTAACGCTCCATAATACTGCTCTATCTGCAAACGAAGGGATTACTTCATTCTTCATTGACGATAAACTTGAGGGTTCACTTTCGATGAGCACAAATCCCGAACGCGTTTCTTCGAAGCGTATTGATGTCCATACGGAATCGTTGAAAAAATATCTTCGCGAAGGTACGGTAGATTTTTTGAAATTAGATGTCGAAGGAGCCGAAGCCGAAATTATCAGCCAGCTGGATACTCTTTCACTATTTACGCATATCCGCGAAATGGCAATCGAATATCATCATCATATCGGCAATTCCCCTTCCTGTCTCGGCGAATTCCTCGCCATCCTTGAAAGCAATGGATTCCAATACCAAATAAATGCCCGCTCTATCCCCGTCTGCACCGGAAATAAATTTCAGGATATTAATATTTATTGTTACAGGTGAGAAGATTTTGAATTTTGACTTGAAAACAATTCAAATGGTAAGATGTAAAACTTATTTATGTTGTCTACCTTCTCACCGTTAACTTCTGGGTTACACTGACTGCTTCGAAATCAAGTTTGATAAGATAAGAGCCTGAAAAAATTTTGGGAAAGGCGAGGTAATAATTAAAACAAGAAGCTATTCACATGAATTAACGTCCCTTTTTTAAGGTTTATGCTACATGAATAAAATGACTGTTGCAGCAAAATATGCTGTCTTATCTATTCTACTGATTCAACCTCAATGTCAAAAATGAAGTTAAAAATATTTATTTGCCATCAGTTCATTTTCTTCTTTTTTCTGACTTTTTTTGGGAGTATTTCCTTCGCCCATGAACAAGACTCCTTAAAAATGAAACTAACCGACACCCTTTCCAAGTCCAAAACACGGACATCCTGTTTTTGGGTTGCGCTCGGCTTTGGTCCCAGTGTAACCATTAAGGATGAAATGCCGTATGCTTTGTGTGCTATTTTAAATGGAGAGTATTTACATCACTTCTTTTCAGCCCGCATCATTTACGCTGCAGGAAATCCCCGAATCGATTACTATGCAGGAAATCAAGTAATCCTTCCTTATGAAGAAAATTTTGATACTGGTGTACTTTATGGATATGGAGCACATAACTCATTATGGTTCTTTAATGCAGCCATTGGACTTGCATATACTTCTGTTACTAAAAAAAAATTCTATGTTAAACCAGGGATACCCTATGATGTTTTTCGGGTAGAAGCATCTTATGGCATTGGTCTACCGTGGCAAATTCAGATATTTTCAAAATTCACTAAATATTCCGCATTTGGTATGGGGCTTTCAATCTGCGGTAATGTGAATAAATTCCAATCATTTCTAAATATAATATATGCTTTAGAAGTGGGACTATATTAAATAGTCTTTCATATTATTCCTTACCTCACCACCGTTAGCTTCTGACTTACACTGACTCGTTCGAAATCGAGTTTGATAAGATAGGAGCCTGATGCAAATTTCGAAATATCGAAGCGGGTTTTCTGCTCGCCTTTTTGCATAAAGCCTGATGCAATAACGGCGATCTCTTTTCCATCAGTCGAATAAATTTTTATCGCAGTAAATCCTCCATGTGGAAGGTAGAAAGAAATATTTGCTATACCTGAAGCAGGATTGGGGTAGCATGGATCCAAAACAGGCTGCGGACTTCCGCTTGCACTGATCTGTTTGACGGCAAGTTTATCATCGCTTGTGATGCGCATAATGTTGCCGTGATTTCCGACGGCATTACCTGCATTTACGGTTCCGAATGCCACGGCATTAAGATTATTTCCGGTGTTACTTATCTGGTCAAACCACGACCTTCCGCCATCGGTGGAGTGGGCAATATATCCGTACGCTCCGACAACAGTAGCGTGCATGCGGTCGCTGAAACAGATCCCGAAAAGATTATTCATTGTGCCGGGATAAACTGAATCAAAGGTAATGCCGCCATCGGAAGTGCATCGCGTATATCCCCTTCCATATTTATCATCGAAGACAAAACCTCCGTGATTACTATCGGCAAAGGAGATGGATTGTCCCCTGCTCGAATCGCCTTGTGTCTTATTCCACGATATTCCTCCGTCAGTTGATTTATAGACCAATAACTCTCCGCAGATATATGCATGCAAGGAGTCCGGCGCACTCACACCGGTAAAGAACTCTGTCTTCGTGGGTGGTGTAGGATGACGTGTGGTCCAGAATAATCCGGAGGAGTTCGTTGTTAGAATAGTTGCCTTATCACCAACGACTATTCCCGAATACGGAGAGAAAAAACTTACTGAATAAAGCGTCTGCGATGTACCGCTATTAAGTGATGTCCAGGTAGCTCCGGCATCAGTAGATAAAATGATCGTCCCAAACTCGCCGACAGCAATAGCGCTCCCAGCATCAAGAAATGCTACTCCATTAAGATTGGCGGTGATGGAAGAGGTTCCGAGCGTCCATACTTTTCCTCCGTTTGATGTTCGTAATATCGCACCGCTATTTCCGACGGCAATTCCATTCAACGTATCTCCTTTCGGAAATGCTACGCCATGCATGACATCGGTGTATGCCTTATGCGGCATGAATATCCATGACACTCCGCCATCAGATGTACGCAATACCATACCATTCCTTCCGACAGCAATTCCCGTTAATTTATCAAAAAAAGAAAGTCCTTTCACCGGATCGGCAGTTCCAATATAACTTTGCTGCCAGGTTACACCGCCATCGGTAGTAAAAAGAATTGTTCCGTGATCTCCGGCAATCGCAAGGATATTCGGATCCTTTCCGTCAACGACATTGAAGGAAGCGCCTGTTGGGATCTGCGTAGTTGCCCAGGTGTTGCCGCCATCGGATGTTCGGAGGATTATTCCGTTATCTCCGATCAATGTGCCGTTATTTACATCCGTGAAATTTGAATTATAAAAAGTATTGCCAAGATTCGTTTTTTTCTGAAGCCATGTCATACCCTGATCGGTCGAAATCCGGAACGCTCCTCCATATCCGGTTATGGTTAAAAGATCAGGACGAAACATTCGCACACTATAAAGTGCGAGATTGCCTTCGATCGGAATTGTGGCCCAGGTATTTCCTCCATCGATAGTACGCAATATAGCGCCGCCAAGTGTAACGATAACAGCGATATTCTTATCAACCACAACGATACTGTTGAGTTTGTTTATGGTATTGGTCTTGAGGATTTGCCATGTGCTGCCGCCATCTGTTGTCTTTATGACTCTGCCGGAATCACCGCAGCACATTCCGTAATTATCATCGGTAAAATTTAACGCATTAAAATTTGACCTGATCTTCAAAATATTCGTTTGTATATCCCAGGTCTGTGCTCCGTCACTAGAGCGCATAAAAGTACCGGCATCGCCGCAGACATACACCGTATTGAGCGATCTCATCTGCACAGCGCGAAGATAATTTCCTACCGGAAGAGGGTTCTGCCAGCGCCAGGAATTAAGCTGCGCTGAAGATGATCCGGCACAAAAGAAAAGCAGAATAAAAAGGAGTATGCGTTTCATGTTCAAATGAAGAAAAATCAAAGTTGAAGATAGTAACAAAGATATAGGAGAAAGGTTGGGAGTTACCGTACCTTGACGAAACTCTGAGAAAGGGTTTGAAGATTAGATGATAACCTGACTATATAAACGCCCAATGGCATATTATACGTAGAAAGATGAATTTTGTTCCAGCCTTCCGAAATATTTTTCATCGTTGAAAATTCTGTTACTCCAAGTACGTTACTAACCTCAATTTTCATATTTTGGTTTATTTTGGATTGAATATCTACTTCAATCTCATCCTGTGCCGGATTCGGATGAATAGAGGTAATTTCTATTACCTTTCCAGTTCTCATGAAATTCCGCAAGAGGCTATCTCCACAAATATTATTCGTAATGTCTATGACTAACGAATCTGAACTTGACAATGATGCGATCATGCAATCGCGGTAAGTTGTATCTTGATTGAAATTGATTTCGTCAAGAGAAACAATACCTGTATGTTCTTTTGAAAGAGTTGCCTGACAATATGCCCTCAAGATAAAAGAATCTGAGTGAGGAGGGTTGGGGTCGTTTCTTTGAAGAATAAATTTTACATTTGTATTCGTTAACTCTCTTCTTATTTCTTTCCATCCTGAAGCAACAGAATCATGATTAAAAGTCATACCGTCATTGAATGAAAGTGTGAATATTAACGAATCAACATTCTCATAATAATTTTCTTTTGAATAATAAACATCGATTGGAATTATGCTTCCGCTTGTAGCTGCTGTGTGCCTTGTTATATTGTCTTTTGCAAGTTGTAAACGAGAAATTTTTCCTGAAGTCGTCAATAAGGTTAAGTCAAAGATTGAATCAATCGTACAAAATTCGTCATCTATAAAGTGAGAATGTATAGTAATATTCCTTACACCAACAAAAGTTGGCATCATCTTTATCACTATCGTATCAGGGATATTTTCACATGCTAAATGATGTTTTACATTAGTTCTGTATTCAGTAGAATCGAGCCCATCAATCGTTATTTTATCAAAATGAGCATAGTTGCAAGAGGTATTATTGAAAACAATATTAGCAATCATTGGGTTACACTTCTTCCCAAAAAGTGTGTCCGTTCTTCCGGAATATAAGGAAAGGAATGTAAAAATACTAGATTTTAGCGCGTCAGCAGATAATGTACCATCACCACCGTCTACTGATTTCCAAACATTCCCATAAATATCCCCACCAGCATATATTACTGCCCCCCCCCCAACAATTGACATGTTCAAGTAATCTCTATCATCTATTTCATCAAAATCTGGGCCGAGAAAATTTATCCAAGTTTTTCCGTGATCAAGAGAGCGGAATGGACCTGTTTGATTGTGTTGGTTTGTAGCTGCATTACTGAAATATAAGACGCAACCATTCCCAGTGATCCAAGCTCCCATTTCAATTCCCTGATTAATCGTATCCCAAGTCGCTCCAAAGTTTTTAGAATATACAATACTGTAAACATCATTAATATCAGCATCGAATGTACGAATTATATCAGTACAGTGTGGGAAGCAAAACAACCCTGTTGTCGCGGTTTTTCCGGCTGTATCCATAAAATAACTTGACCATGTCCTCCCGTTATTTGTTGAATAATTCAAATGCATATTGCCAAGAGCATCTAGACTTTCAGCAATTACTATGTTTTCTTTATTTCCCAAAACATAAGGTGTCATTTGACTTCCGAAATATCTAGGATATCGCGCTATTCGGATAATTGTATCCCAATTCTTGCCATCATCATAAGTTGATAACAAGGGACCCCAACTATTTCCAATCTCTCCCTCAAAAGCATAGACTTTTCCCCCCGAAGAGTAAACCGAAATAAAAGAACTGATAGATTTTGATATTTTGGTCCAAGTTATTCCACTATCAATTGTTTCAAAGATACCTGTCTTGCATGCCAGATAACCCCGGCTTTTGCTGACAAAATATATTTGTTTTATTGGGTAGTTAGTCGAGTCTAGAGAAATTATTTTTGACCAACTTACTGCCCCGTCTGTTGTTCGATACAACCCTGCAAGTGGTCTAAAATATTCATTACTCTGAAAAACAAATCCAAATTTTTCATTGAGAAAATAAGGTGTTATTTTTTCAAAGGGATTTGGTATAAAAGGAAGTTGGATTTGCAACCAATGTAAACCGGTGGTCAACGCAGGTGATACTTGTGCTTGGGCTATTACAGGGTGAAAAAAATAAAATGAAATACTAAAGATTAGAAAAAAATAGCCCGAAAGTTTACAAAATAAACTCTCTTCTTGACTAACAAATATGTTCTTTCGGGCTATTCTCATTTTTCCTTATTTATGGGCGTCCAAAGACATGAAACATAAAGCGTCTTGGATAATAAGCACAGCCACTACAGTTATATGTTTTGACAACAAACGTATTAGGGGGTAATCCGACGCTAGCCCCCATAGGGGATACTGTAACCATTCCGGGGAAACCAGAAGAGGCTGATGTTGAAGTATCAACAATTGTTGCAGTGATCCAAGCATTAGTAATTACTGCGAAACTGTTCGTGGCAGGATCATTTACATGAATTGTAATTGTGAACATAGCGCCATTTTGACTGACATTCCAAACACCAAAATCCGAATGGACAATAGGAACTGCCCCTGCACCAGGTTCGATATACCCGGCTGCCAGGAGAACATTATCGCTGAACGTTGTGCCAAGATAAGAAGGATTTTGGATGATATTTGGCGGAGTTGCACCTCCACTTTGGTTTACTCCGAATACCGACGAATGTCCGTCTTGTGACACTGTAAATGCATTTGAACGGTGATTCTCATCTTTCCCATTTCCGATAATGAATATTGAAGAATTTGTATCCGGTAGTACAGTATTACCGTTAAAGACTGAATCGTTTGCCAACAACCCAGAGTTTAAACCCCAAAGACTATTAAATCTTCCGCAAACTGTCTGCCAATCCCTTGCTATTAAATGCCATCCGCCAAGAACAGTCGAACCCATACCTAATGCTGAATCCAGGAAACCTCCTATTACAGTAGAGAAATGACCCGCCGCCACATTGAATGCGCCGCCGCTTATAGTTGCGTAAATCGGCATTGCAAGTTCAGGATGATCTACGTGGTCACATCCAATTATATCAGATGTTGGAGGCACTATAATTTTATTATTATACCCTCCTCCTATAGTACCCCAATCAGCAGAGGTAAATGTCAGTGTATCTAATTTACTGATCAGATTCAATGTTCCGCCGCCGATTACTCCAGCTATTCCCCGAATAACATTACTGTCTCCTCCGCTGATAGTCGAGTATTTTGCATTCGAATTTGACGTATTTCTAAAACCTCTGCCAATAACAGAATTCGTTATGCCTAAATCGATGGTATTCGAATCACCTCCATTAATCACGCTTAAAGGCGAACGGATTTGATTAAATAATCCTGCGCTGATTGCCGAGTATTGTGATGAAGTATCGATTGTATTTGACTTACCACTTCCAAGAAAGGCATACTCTGACTTATCCCCAATTGTATTCCATTTGCCGCTAAGTATTCCGCTCCATCCGGCGGCAACGGTGTTTGTATCGCCGCCGCAAATTACGGAATTTAAAATTCCTTTACCGTTGAAACTACGATTGATATTACCAATATAATTATCTCTTCCGGCGCCGATGATGTTGCCAAGGGAATTATCGTAGATCAGATTCCTCGCACCGCCGCCGATAATTGACCACGCGCCGCGATTATAATTCTTCATCCCGCCGACAACAACATCAAATGCCGAACCCGAATCTATTCCGTTCTGTAACCCTCCCCCAATGAATGAATAACTGGAAAATTGATGATGGATAACATTCGAATCACCACCCACAATACTGCTCAATGGAGATCGAACACGATTGAAATGTCCTCCGCCTATCGTGGAATGACGAGCTAACGTATCAATAATATTTTTTTCACCTCCTGCAATTGCGGCATGGGGGCTTTTTATCGAATTTGTATCTCCGCCGATTATAGCAGCATGATCAGCCAATACATAAATTTTATTTTCCTCCCCACCGCCTATAAAACTGAAGTTGCTATGATGGGCGCTATCAGGAGAGTTTTTACCAATACTATTTTTTCTTCCTCCTCCGATAAATCCAAATTGGGAATTAATAGTGTCATTTTTTCCGCCCACAATTACTGATAAACTTGCAGGTAAGTCTTCGCTTTCATGTGAGATGATGTTGTTTTCTCCACCTCCGATGAAGGTTGACGCCGATTCGGTTTTGTTATGGTATCCACCTACAATAACGGAAAGTTCTTCACGTGCCCAGTTTGAATCCCCGCCGCCGACAAAAACCCGCGAATCAACATAATGAGAATCTATCGTATCGCTAGGATTTTTATCACCGGCCTGATTCTTATACCCGCCTACGACGACGTTCAGATCACTGGCAATATCAATTAAATTTCCATATCCACCACCGATAAATCCGTGCGCGGAAAATATTCGATTCCCCTCTCCGCCAACTATAGAACTCATTACAGGGGGCGCATAATTAGTAGAACTGAAGTCATGTAAAATCATATTAAAAACACCCGATCCTATGAAGGAAAAACTCGCACCTATTGCATTCACTTTTAAATGTTGTCCTCCACCTGCAATTACAGAACCTTCAACGGCAACGGCCTGAGTAGGTGCATTAATATCTGCAATAATATTTGAATCTGAAGGATGTCCGAGATAAAACCCGCCGATGATATTCGGTACAGTGCCTGTGAGAGTTGCAGGCTCAAGACGCAATGCAGTAACGCTATTTGTTTTGAACCATACCTCCTTACTCCCCGTGCTTGCACTCGAT
>JANYLL010000125.1 GCA_025357895.1 Ignavibacteriota bacterium | reverse complement strand
CATTTCCTTTATGAGTAAACTGCATCATGCGTTTGTTGCCTTTTGTATCAGTAACAATGAGCGGTGCAAAACGCGGTGCATCAATATTCTCATATTGACTTTCATCTCCAATAACTATTCCCCAACTATTTTTTGGAAAGCTCATTGAGAAATTTTTTCCATGTTCATTCTTTTGTGTAAAAGTTACTGTACCATCTTCTCTTTTTGATACACCCATCTTTACATACTTTTCCGGCGCAAGTGCCATCGGTTTAATACCCGTGATTTTTACCGGAGTTGAAATCATCAGCGGTAATGAAGGCAGAGGGGGTATAGGAGGCAGTGGCGGAGTCGGAGGTGGTGGCAGAACCACTGCATTCGCGTCTGTTGCAAGACCAGATTTCATTTCTTCCTTTAGGTCGCTCTTTTCTTGCCCATCTGTATTGGAATTCGCAGAGTGAGCAAATAAATTTGATACGGGTACGGATACTGAAGTGCTATGAGAAACAGGAGCTTCCGGTGAACCGCTAAGTGCAAGGTATCCAATGAATGCGGCTAAACTTAGTCCGATAGTTGACATGATAATTCCTTTCGTTAAAAAAATAAATGGCAATGGTTGCATGTGTTCACTCTTGGTGAGAAGTTCGCGAGCGTTTTCTTCTGAAATAATCGGTTCTTCATGCCGCGTTGTGGCAAAAAGATCATCAAGATGTTTATTGGTATTTTTCATTATTTCATTATTTATAGAAAAGGCTTTACAGCGATCTTTTGCATTACCGAATGTGATTCGTCACTCGTCTTTCGTCGTTCGTCTCTCAATTCCGACGATCGACTGTCCAAAAGTATTTTCGCAAGTTTTTCGCGTCCCCGCGCTATTCGCGATTTCACTCCCGATAGACTTCCGCCTTGTATCTGGCGGATCTCTTCGAGCGATAATCCCGAGATCTCGAACATCACCACGGCTTCGCGCTGAGCATTCGGCAATCGCCGAAGTGCAGTATAAAGCAGTTCGATGTCAGCGCCTGAATCGGGCGCAGGATTCAGATCGCGAATAGTCTCAGCAAGCGTCGCATCATAAGCGACCTTCCGCTTAGTTCTCCAACGCCAGCGTGCATTCAGCCGGGTTGCAGTTGTAAATAGATAGCTCGAAAAACTTTTCCCATCGCCATTCATCGAGGCAAAATGCTCGTAGGCGATGAGAATTGTTTCGCTTGCAAGGTCACGAGCGATTTCCGTATCGGATGTGATCGCGCGGCAATACCTCGCCAATCCGGGTCGGATCGGCTCCAGCAGTTGCAGAAAACGCTGTTGTTCCTCGTCTAAGAGAAAACTCATGCAATCTTAATAATTCAAAATAGCCGCGCAGTTACAGTAGGTAAGAGACAGAAGGAGAGAAAAAGTTGCAGGGGAAATAATCTTAGGTGGCATTCTTGCATTGCTCACGAAAGAACGAATCATAAAAAAGAAATGTCCTATATCAATATAAGAGTAAATCTGATTTATGAAGAGATCTTACTTTAAGATTATTATAATTTTTTTATTTCTTTCCAACTTGTCTCAGGCGCAGTGGAGAAAGGTTGGCTGGGAAGGCGGAGCTTCAGGTCCACCTTTTCTTCATGTCGGTCCAGTTTTTCTTGTTGGTGCGGGACCTGGTGTTGTTTTTCGATCCGAAGATGCTGGTAATTTATGGAAGCCGTTTTCGATGGATGGTATACCCGATAGTTTACTTTTAATAAGTAACTATTCTACTTCTGATGAATATTTTTACGATCTGATCAATACAAAGGATAGTCTCGTAATTTATAGAATGGCTCCAGCTGATACAACTTGGGTAAAATTAAGTTCAAAAGAAAATGATGGACGAATGTTTGCTTCATTAATTTCATTAGGTGACACTATTATTATTGGCGGTGATAACGTAAAAAGTACTCCTACAGATTCTGTAGGGATACTTTTTTCTTCGGATAGAGGGAAAAAATGGATAAGAAGAGGAAATGGCTTACCAACAAATCAAGTAAGCGGAGTTTTTGCGAAAAAGCATTCTCAATTACTTTATTTCCCAACAATCCGAGGTGGATTAGATTCAGTTGGGAGACCTATTTTTTATTACCCTGGAATATACCTTTCTGATAACTTTGGTGAAACTTGGTATCATATCTCAACGGATATTACATATTTAAGTAATCTTTATAGTAACGATAGTATCTATTGGGCTTGGTCGAATAGGGCTGAAGTTCAAAGTACTGACGGTGGCTATCATTGGGAAACATCTCCTGTAATACCGGATCAGGGCCAATTAGTCATAGATTCTAACCGAGTCTTTTTAATTAGTTGGTATGCAATAGATGAATCTACGGACTATGGAAATAATTGGAGACATTTTGAAATGAAAGAAAAAGATCTATTATATGGAGGTTTTGCATATAACAAAAAGCTTTATTTTCAAAATGATCGTGATATTTTGAGTACCAGTGACTTCCAAGACTTTGTTACACATAATAGTGGCTTATTGTCTGCTGATTGGACAATGAATTTTTCACGCGACAAAAATATTTTTGCTTCACATAACAAATACTACCAATTTTTTATAGGTAACAAACCATCATCGTCATATATTTCAGAAATAATTGCTTCTAGTGACGATGGCGAAACTTGGAGGGTAATTGATACACTGCGTGATTTGTATTTATCTGAAAATCGATGGTTGTACTCTGGAAATTTTATATATACATTTGGATTTCAAAGGGATACAACAATACAAGAAACTTACACATTAACACTGCTTAAATCTAAAGATGGAATAAATTGGATATCAAGTAATATTGACTTGTTGACAAGTAACTTTCCGACAAATTCTGTATTCGATGTTGAAGGAAACATTTTAGTAGTTTCAGGGATATCTGGTATCTTCTTATCCGCAAATGAAGGTTCAAACTGGGATAGAATTTTTTCAGATGATAATGGGCAATACCTTGGTTTAAAAATTATTGATTCATCGTCAATACTTTTTATAAAAACTAATGGGACCGGGCAGCCAGATTATACATATAGCTTAATCAGATCTAATGATATAGGAAAGAATTGGTCAACTCAAGCTATACCTATTCTAACAAACAAAAAAATTGTTGGTATTGAAATAGTTGGGAATTCGCTAATTGCATATGGATGGGAATATGATACTGTATATCCGTATACTCCAACAAAGGGCAAAATTTATAAATCGAGTGATTATGGTATAACTTGGTCAGAAGTTTTATCTGCTCCAAGTCAGTTATTCCTACCTCAAAGTTCTTATTTTGATATTGACCATGTTTTGTTTATAGCAAATTCAAGGACCGCAATTGCCAATTCTCCGTATCCCGGTGACGGACCAAACAATGTTTGGTTTTCTCTTGATACAGGCAATACGTGGGAAAAAATATTTGGTGATTTAAAGTCGGGCAATAGGGTGCTTGCAACATCACAATCGATTTTTTTTGGAAAAAATGGGTTGTATAAGCTACCAAAATCTTCAATGTCGGTTCGAATTGCCGATTCCAAAAATATCCTTACATCGACATTTATCAATGTTTTTCCAAATCCTGTGTTTGCCGGTCAAAAAATAATATACTCACTTGCAAAGAATTGTGGAATCAATCTCCAACTAATGGATATAAAAGGCAGAAGAATTTTGAATTTTGATCATGGATTTGAGTATGCCGGACTATATGAATTGAAATGGGATGCTTCTTCAATACCAAACGGAGAATACTTTCTTGTTTTGGCTGCAAATGGTGAAAAAGTTTTATATTCAATACGGATTATACATTAACAATGATCTATATCCTTCCCACATGCATCGCCACAATTCCACCGGACAGATCTTGCCATTTTGCTTTCGAAAATCCTGCGTGGTGCAGCATCTCCATGATCGCTTCGCGTTCAGGAAAACGTTGGATCGAATCCGGTAAATAGGTGTAGGCTTCAGAATTTTTTGATACCAGTTTTCCAATAACAGGCAAAATTCGTTTTGAATAGAACAGATAAAGTTGTTTCATCGGAGTTCGCCTGGGCTTTGAAAGTTCGAGATTAACGAATATGCCGCCGGGTTTTAGCACGCGGGCGATCTCACGAAAGGCAATATCAAGACGAGAAAAATTTCTGGTTGCAAAACCGATCGTAACAGCATCAAAAGAATTATCGGCAAATGTTAGTGATTCCACATCCCCTTCGCTGATCGTGATAGAAGCATTCCGTTCATCAATTTTTTGCTGAAAAATATCGAGCATCGGTTTTGCAAGATCAATGCCGGTGATCTTTGCATTCGGAATTTTCTTTAACATCTCGAATGACAGATCACCTGTGCCGCAGGCAATATCAAGGATGAGAGGTTCAGCAATTTTGGCAACATGATTTTTTACAACGCCAACTGCTTTGCGCCGCCAATAATAATCCAAGCCGAAGGAAAGAAAATGATTGAGAAAATCATAGCGTCCTGCAATATCCGAAAACATCGAACGGACATAAGATTTTTTTTCTTCGGATGTGATAAAATCAAATTGTGTTTCACTCATGATAGAACAGATTCAATTATTGAGACAGATTTTGTTTCAATTTTCATTTTTGCTCCGAGTGGAACAGTCCATTGGCGCGGAATATGTCCGAAAGGAAGATTCAATAGTATCGGAATATTTAGTTTACTGAAAAAATCTTTGAATACCTGTTCGGTCGAAAGCGATGGCTTTTCTTTTTCCGAATCGCATTCAGTAAATTGTCCCAGCAATATTGCTTTTGCCATATCAAGAATTCCTGCCGCTTTAAGCTGTGCTAAATAGCGATCGATCCGATATGGCGCTTCGCCGACATCTTCAATAAAAAGGATATGATCTTTCTGTGATGGAATATACGGTGTTCCCATGATAGAGGAAAAAACGGTAAGATTACCACCGAACATTCGTCCATCAACAGCTCCAAATTTATTTTTTCCGAATAATTTTATTTCACTTTTTAATGAGGGAAGTTCTCCGTATGCTTTATTTGATGTCAGTGATCGCCACATACACTCTTCGGCAAAGGCATCAAAGCCGTTCCAAATATCCACTCCGGGCATCGGTCCAAAAAAAAGTGATTGCAAACCAGTCTTCTTATATATTGCATGAAAGAGCGCTGTTGCATCGCTATAACCGACAATGATCTTTGGATTACGCTTTATCAGATCATAATCAATATAAGGCAGTAATCTTATTGAACCGTATCCGCCGCGGACAAAAAAGATCGCTTTCACTTTTTTATCGCCGATCATTCGATGCAGATCATCGAGCCGTTCTCTATCAGTACCTGCAAGATATCCGCGTTCGTTTTCAATATGTTTGCCAAGGATAACTCGGTAACCGAGCTGTTCGAAATATCGAACACTTTTCGATATTTTTTCCGATGTTTGCGGCGTGCTTGCCGGGGCAATAAGAGCGATAGTGTCGCCGGAATGCAGTGCTTCTGCTTTGAGCATATTAACTTTTATCAAACAGTTGTGTTTTATAGAGTAATGAAACAAACTTCTTTCGTAGATTATCACGCGCACGTTTATGGAACGGGCTATAAAATGCAGCATCCGAAATTGGATGGAGCGAAGAGCATTGAGGAAATATTAGGAATTTTGTCAGGCGGACTAAGAGTCCGCGGCGGACGCCCCACTGAATTCATTCTTGCCCGCGGATGGGATCAAAATATTTGGGATGAAAAGGTTTTTCCAACTCGTGAACATCTGGATTCGCTTTCTACCTATGCTCCTATTGCTCTGATTCGTATTGACGGTCATGCAATGTGGTGCAATTCGAAAGCGCTTGAAGTTGCAGGTATCACACGCAACACGGCATCTGCCTTCGGCGGCGAAATCGTAAAAACAAC
>JANYLL010000118.1 GCA_025357895.1 Ignavibacteriota bacterium | reverse complement strand
GGACGGTGGCAGTATCAAGAGCAACTTACAATGTAATAATGAAACCCCTTACTGACCCTTTGGGATTGCAAACACTTATAAGTTACGATGCGGGCAATTCATGGAAAACATATAATACGTTAATTCCTGGCGAAGACACACTTTCTCGAATAGGCGGTACATTGCAATATATTAAAGGTAGTCCGAAGCTTTATTATTTTACTGGACAGTGGGGCGAAGGTCAAAGAGAATATGGTCATAATCTTACAACTGCTGATTATGGTGATCCGATGTGTGGAATTAACTGGCTTTATTCAACTGATTATGGCAAAAGTTGGGAGTTCCAATATGCCTATGGAGCCAGACGCAGGGCATTCGAAGCAGTTCGGCAAAATGAAGTTTGGATAACTGCACGACCAGCGAACTCCCAACATACTTGGGATGCTGCCACGATTATAGCCCGCACGACAGATAATGGTCTCACTTGGGAAGAAGATAGCCATACTTTGAGAAACGATGCGAATAATGACGGGAGAATAATCACTTTCAGCGACCCGCGGCATGGTTGGATCGTCGCAAAAAAATCTGACAGTACAATAAGTGGAAAACTTTATGTATTTCGCTACGATGCAAATGAACAGCCGAAAAATTCAGTTGAAAATTCTGAGTCAGAATTCATTCAAAAATACTTAAAAATTTATCCAAACCCATCTTGGGATAGAGTACACTTACAGGTTGGGACTCCGAGAATTGTTCAAAAGGTTGAATTCTTTGATTTGATGGGAAGGAAAGAAAATCCTTCTTACCATCTTGAAAATAATGAAGTATCAGTTGAGGTAAAGAATCTTCCGCCAGGTACGTATATTGCGAAGCTAACATATCTTTACAAAGGCTGGACTGGTGACTTTACGCTTCCGCTTGTAATTCAGCACTAACTTTCAAATCCGTTTTCGGAACCATGCACTCCATTCCCTTCGTTTGGAGCGGCGATAGTGAATGCCGCTGTAGCTCAGTTGGTAGAGCAGCTGATTCGTAATCAGCAGGTCACCGGTTCAAGTCCGGTTAGCGGCTCGAATCAAGCTTAAAGCGAAAAGCTTAAACGGGGAAGGGAGAATAACTCACTCCAATTGGACTCCTACATTGCCTGATAATACCCCATTTTGTTACTAACTTTTCGGACTTTTCCGCGTCCATATTTTGTTGTGTAAGCTCATATTTTTAGCCGTTTTCGTACTTATTACTTAGTTTCTTTCATGGCGACTTTTACCGAGAAAATTCTACCCCGGCAGCTTGAAGATGAGATGCGCGAAAGTTACATCGATTATTCGATGTCCGTTATCGTCAGCCGCGCATTACCCGACGTACGGGATGGGCTGAAGCCTGTTCATCGCCGCGTCCTTTATGGCATGAACGAGCTTGGCATGGCGCCAAATCGCCCGTACAAAAAAAGCGCACGTATCGTCGGTGAAGTTCTCGGAAAGTACCATCCGCATGGCGACGTAGCCGTGTATGATACGATCGTCCGCATGGCTCAGGATTTTTCGATGCGCGGCATCTTGGTTGATGGACAAGGCAATTTCGGTTCGATGGATGGCGATAGCCCTGCTGCTATGCGTTATACGGAAGTCCGTTTGACGGCGCTTGCCACCGAACTTCTTCGCGATCTCGATAAAAATACCGTTAAGTTCGTTCCGAATTTTGACGATACTCTTCAGCAGCCTGCCGTTATGCCAGCAGGTTTTCCGAACCTTCTCGTCAATGGCGCAACAGGTATTGCCGTTGGTATGGCAACGAATATCCCTCCGCATAATCTTGCAGAAGTGATCGAAGGGTGCCTTCAGTTCATCAAAAATAATGATATGACCAATGAGGACCTGATGAAGATCATCATCGCTCCCGATTTCCCGACAGGCGGGCTTATTTATGGTTATGACGGAGTTCGCGATGCGTATAATACCGGGCGCGGCAAGGTCATCGTTCGCGCAAGAGCGACTGTTGAAGTTTCGAAAAATGATCGCGAATCTATTATCGTCACCGAAATTCCTTTCATGGTCAATAAGGCAACGCTTCAGGAGAAGATCGCCGATATGATCCGTGATAAGAAGATCGAAGGCATTGCCGATATGCGCGATGAATCCGATAAAGACGGCGTCCGCATTGTATTCGATCTTAAGCGCGATGCAGTTGCAAAGGTCGTGCTCAATAATTTATACAAGCATTCGCAGATGCAGACGACATTCGGCGTAATCATGCTTGCGCTTGTTAACGGCGTTCCGAAAGTTCTCCAGCTTCGCGAAGTGATAAAACATTACATCGATCATCGCTTCGATGTGATTGTGCGCAGAACAAAATACGATCTTGATGCTGCCGAAAAACGCGCACATATCTTAGAAGGTTATGTCATTGCGCTTGATAATATTGACGAAGTTATTCAGGTTATTAAGAAATCGAAGGATTCCGATACGGCGCAGAAGAATTTGATCAAGCGCTTTTCTCTTTCGGAAATTCAGGCAAAATCAATTCTCGAAATGCGCTTGCAGCGCCTGACAGG
>JANYLL010000112.1 GCA_025357895.1 Ignavibacteriota bacterium | reverse complement strand
TCTTGCCAAGGCGGGCGCCTTAAATCTGAATCACTTGCAATTCGTATCGGAAAAGATAATATTCACGATGTCGTCATTTTAGATCTTCAAAAATCGCGAAAATTTTTCAATGGATTATCGTATAGCGGAAATAAAAAAACTATTGCTGATCCAATATTGCGCGAGATAACTTCACGTCTCGATTTTTTGCTTGGTGTTGGACTTAATTATCTTTCTCTTGACCGCCCGGCTCGAACCCTTTCCGGAGGAGAATCTCAGCGCATCAGGCTTGCAACACAAATCGGTACTCAACTTGTCGGAGTTCTCTATATCCTTGATGAACCAAGTATCGGTCTGCATCAACGCGATAACGACCGGCTCATTAAATCTCTCGAACATCTCCGTGATCTGGGGAACACGGTTATTGTTGTTGAGCATGACAAGGAAATGATGCTTGCTGCTGATATTATAGCCGATATAGGACCGGGTGCCGGTGAATATGGCGGTAAACTTGTAGCCTACGGTCCTCCGCAGCTTTTTCTTAATCATTCGAATAACGAGCAAAGCGGGAAAGAATTTATTTCTGATTCATCACCGACTGCAGATTATTTATCCGGCAAGGATACTTTTGTTATTCCGCGTATCAGGAATGTCAATAAAAAGCAACAGCATCTAAAACTTATCGGAGCCAAAGGAAATAATCTTAAAGAGGTTACCCTTGATATTCCAATCGGCTCATTTACATGCATCACGGGAGTATCAGGCTCAGGTAAATCTACACTTATAACTGAAACTCTTGCTCCAATTTTGTCGAAACATGTCTACAATTCCAATGTATTGCCCCTTCCGCATAAAACGATTGAAGGCCTGGAGTTTATTGATAAATTCATAGAGATCGATCAGACTCCCATCGGCAGAACTCCCCGCTCAAATCCGGCTACTTATACCGGACTTTTCACGATGATCCGCGACTTCTTTGCTGAATTACCTGAGGCTAAGATCAGGGGTTATAAAGTCGGCAGATTTTCTTTTAATGTCAAGGGCGGCAGATGTGAAACATGTCAAGGCGCAGGAATGAAAAAGATCGAGATGAATTTTCTGCCTGATGTCTATGTAACCTGTGAAACTTGTAGCGGCAAAAGGTATAATCGCGAAACTCTTGAAGTACATTTTAAGGGCAAATCCATTTCGGACGTGCTTAATATGAGCGTCGTTGAGGCCCAAGTAGTTTTCGTTGATATTCCGAGGATAAAACGAAAGATTGATGCCTTGGCGAATGTCGGTCTCGGATATATTCGGCTTGGGCAGCAGGCTCCTACACTAAGCGGCGGTGAAGCTCAACGAGTAAAACTTGCTACAGAGCTATCAAAAGTCGCAACCGGCAAAACTCTATATATATTAGATGAACCCACTACCGGACTGCATTTTAAGGATATAAAGCATTTATTAGATGTTTTACTCGAATTACGAAACAGGGGCAATACCGTCGTTGTCATTGAACATAATTTGGACGTGATTAAGATGGCAGACTGGGTAATTGATTTAGGTCCCGAAGGTGGCGAAACAGGAGGGTACATAGTCGATCAAGGAACACCTGAGGATCTGGCTTCAAGATTCTCACAAGTTGGAAGTCATACCGGAAGGTATTTACATAAAGAATTGATTCAGAATACAGAATGAACTCATTTACTCAGCGATACGATTCTACAGTACAGAAACTTGACGATCAACTTTCAGTTCTAATCGACTCAGGCTCTGAATTCGATATCGAAAAGACAGGTGATGTTCTCACTGTTATATTTGAGGATGACTCAAAATTCATTATCACTCCTAATTCCCCTGTTAACCAGCTTTGGGTTTCTGCCAATTATGAAGGACATCGATTTAGTTTTGATGAAGCGAAGCAACAATGGCTCGATGAAAAATCCGGAGAAGAATTCTCCATCTACCTCAATCTTCTATTCAGCAAAAAATTAGATAAGGCTATAGCGCTTTCTCTCGGATAACATCAAAAAATTCCCCATGAATAAAGCACGGCTCGAAGCTTTCAGCGATGGTGTGTTAGCAATTCTTATCACTATTATGGTGATCGAACTCAAGGTGCCACATAGTACAAATTGGGAGGCGATAAAACCTGTGTTGCTTACACTCGGAAGTTACGTATTAAGCTTTGTCTTTATTGCTATCTACTGGGGCAATCATCATCATTTACTTCAGACTGCGCAGAAAATAAATGGAAAGATCATATGGGCAAATATGCATCTGCTTTTCTGGCTCTCACTCATTCCTTTTGCTACTTCCTGGATGGGTGAAAATAATTTTGACTCGGTCCCCGTCGCAGTCTATGGTGCGCTGCTTGTTTTATGCGGAATAGCATTTACTATTCTTGTAGTGTTGGTTCAGAAAAGCCGCCAGTTGCCTTCAGATTTAGCAGCAATATTTCAACAAACAAATATGAAGGGAAAAATTTCCACACTGCTCTATCTTTCTTCAATACCCCTCGCTTTCCTTCACCCGCTAATTTCATGCATTATCTTTATTATTGTCGCATTGATGTGGATCATGCCGAATAAAGATGTGGAGAGAATTCTGGATGAATAATACGGCAAACTCGTACGATAAGCCGTCTCGTTTAGTACTAAGATCAAGTCTAAACCTGTATATCCCATATTCCTATTTTTTTTCCTTTTTTCTTTCGCTTTCATTTTTAATTTGTTATCGTATCTTACGGTAAAATCAATAGGCACCTATGCAGCCCCCGAAAAGGAATACCGTAATAAAACGCAGCTTAATACATCGGAAGATTTTTTTGACACCGAACTTGGATGGGTAAAACGGATTCCTGTCCCTTGCCCGAAATGCAGGTCGGAAAATACAATGGTTCTTTTTGAAGACCAAAAAATTACGGGCTGTACGAATTGTCTTTTTGCCGACGCATTAGATGGCGCTGTATTCGTCGCAGGTGGTTACACCGAAGCAAGGAAAATTCTGGATACGATCTTTGACGAAAAACGAGTCGATAAACCGGTTCAGTACAGATTCATGCCAATGTTTTTTAAGAGGAATTAAAAAATAGATGGATTACTTCAAGAACTGGCTTTTTATTCCATTTTCACTATCCCACTTATCTAGGAAGACATCCTACGTAACTTTTCAAACTCTTGTAGATAATCGTCAGACCGGATCATCTGAAATAAGTGTCGGTATGTCCAGTTTCGATAATCTCACGGTTGATGGCGGTGCAGCAGCATCTGATAAAGATCTTATCCGAGTAGGTTACACGATCACTAATCCTTCGAAATAATATTAAAATCCGTTTTAAGAAAATTAAATATTTTCTGTTGTAAAAAAAATATTGAGCTAAAACGAAATTTATAACGACCGGGTATTAATAATCCAACAACTCCTCAACTGTCCTTCGCAGCATTTTTTTTGATGGGAGCACTTCTCTTTCCAGACTCGGAGCGAATGGGACTGGCGAATCGAAACTTGCTAGACGTTTCACGGGTGCATCCAGAAATTCAAAGGCTTTCTCTGTGATGAGAGCGCTGAGTTCTGCACCAAAGCCGGCAGTGAGATTATCTTCATGAAGAATGAGGGCACGGTTTGTTTTACGGACACTTAGTAAAATGGCTTCTTCATCAAGCGGCGCAAGAGAGCGAATATCTATGACTTCAATGTTTGCTTTTCCTTTGGAAGAAAATTCTTCGGCTACTTCCGTTGCAAGTGGCAATGTGCCACCATACGTAATAATACTGAGATCGTCGCCCTCCCTCGCTACTTTTGCTTTACCTATCGGCACAGTATATTCGCCATCGGGGACTTCTGATTTCAACGAACGGTAAAGGCGTTTATGTTCGAAATACAAGACGGGGCTATTATCTCGTATCGCAGATATAAGCAGACCTTTTGCATCTTCCGGCGTTCCGGGACAAACAACTTTCAAACCCGGTTGATGTGCAAACCAGACTTCAGGATTGCGCGAATGAAACGGTCCTCCGCTAATTCCAGCGCCGCTCGGGCAACGTACAACGATTGGTACGGACATATTCCATCTGTATGCAGTCGTTGCTGCTATTGTAACTAATTGGTTGAATGCATTGGTAATAAAATCGGAGAATTGCATCTCGGCTACAGGACGGTACCCGAAAAACGATGCACCTATCGCGACACCGACAATTCCTGCTTCAGCTATGGGAGTATCAATGACGCGATCTTTGCCAAACTTTTGATAAAGGCCTTTCGTCGCTTTGAATGCTCCGCCGAATGAACCGATATCTTCGCCAATAAGAAAAACTGATGGATCGCGTTCCATCTCATAATCAAGAGCGTCATTTATTGCATCGATGTAGGTTTTTACTGGCATATTTTTTTCTGTAAATGCAGACTTTAGCCTGTGTGAAGTTCTAACTCTGTGCCCGCCCTCGCATGCCTATAGTCATACCACATAAGCTAAATTTTACTCAGCTTTTGCTGCAACCCTTTTCTTTTTTCCTCTTCGCTTTTTCTTGGGCACATCCTTGACCTTTTCAGCGACGACGCGTGCTTGTAAAAAGAGATGGAGATAATCCCTTCCGCCTGCTTTAGAATCAGTACCGCTCATATTGAATCCGCCAAACGGGTGAACTCCGACAAGTGCGCCGGTGCATTTCCGATTTATATAAAGATTGCCTACGAAAAATTCTTTGGCAGCACGCTCAAGTTTAGCGCGGTTCTTAACATAAATAGCTCCGGTCAAACCATACTCAGTATTATTGGCAACTTTGAGCGCTTCATCGAAATCTTTGACCGGAATAATTGCAAGGATCGGTCCAAAAATTTCTTCCTGCGCCAAACGTGCGTTCGGATCAATATCTGCAAAAACTGTAGGTTTGATGTAATAACCTTCTTTGCCAAATGTTGCGCCGCCGGAAATCAACCTACCCTCGCTCTTTCCTATCTTGATATATTCTAATATTTTTTCCTGAGCCCGTTGATTGACGACAGGACCAATAGCTTTATTATCTCTTGGGTCACCTATCTCCAGTGCATCCACAAGTTCTTTTACTCGTTCAACGACTTTATCATAGACAGGTCGCTCAACAATAGCGCGTGAACATGCCGAACACTTTTGCCCCTGAAATCCGAAAGCAGCGGCAACAATTCCCTGCGAGGCAATTTCTACATCTGCATCTTTTGCAACGACTATACCATCTTTGCCGCCCATCTCGGCAACAACGCGCTTGATCCATCTCTGTCCTTTTTCAGGAGTTGCAGCGAGTTGGGTGATCCGCAAGCCGATCTCTTTGGAACCGGTGAAAGAAATAAAGCGTGTAATAGGACTTTTCACCAGATAGTCACCGATCTCTCCTCCCGGAGCAGTAAAGAAATTCAGCACACCATCTGGGAGCCCAGCTTCATTCATGATCTCTGCAAAAAGCCAGCCCATCATCGGTGAGTCACTGGATGGTTTTAGTACGATCGTATTCCCTGTTACTATTGCTGCACTTGCTATGCCGACTAAAATTGCAAACGGAAAATTCCACGGCGGAACAATGACTCCGACTCCAAGTGGAAGGTACTCCAAGTAACCCACTTCGCCTTGATTTTTATGGACAGGCTGTGGTCCGGCAAGACGATACATTTCGCGAGCATAAAATTCAAGAAAGTCAATTGCTTCAGCAGTATCAGCATCTGCTTCAAGGTAGTTCTTGCCGACTTCCAGGATCATCCAGGCATTTATTTCATATCGGCGCCGGCGCGTAATCGCAGCCGCTCTTACAAGAATGTCAGCGCGTTGATATGGGTCAAATGTTCTCCACATCTCGAATGTTTTCGCGGCAGTATCAAGCGAACGCTGCGCAAGACCTATAGTGCCCTTTCCAAATTTTCCAATTATTTCTGTTGGATGCGCAGGGTTTCTGGAAATGATAAGATCATTAGTTTTAATTTTTTCTGATCCGATAAGGAGAGGATATTCTCTCCCCAATGTTGCCCGTGCCTGCTTGATGGCATTCTCCATCGCAGCCTTTTCTTTTGGCAGTGAAAAATCTTTATAGGTCTCGTTACGAAAATTCGATAATCTTTTTGCGGGCATGGTTCTTATATTCGTGGTAACAAAAATTTACTGAGGTGGTATATAACACAAAAAAGGTGTAATAGAATTCAGTGTTTTCGCGGTCTTTCAGGACAATTATTCTGTATAAAGTGGGCGATAACGGTCTCGCAAGCGGTTCAAATATGCCAGAAATGCAGGAAATATCTTTCGATTCTCACCCGTCAGAAGGTTGTATTCCGATGCACAGGTATTTGTTGTTACAGAAAGAGATTTTTTAAGATCGGTGCGTACGATCTGAAGGGAATAATGATCGCCATCAGGACATAACGGAGAGATATCAGATTCGTCAATCGAAAATAAAGCATCACGTTTGATGAATGAAAGAAGCGTATCTTCATCACGTGGTTCAAGAAAAGCCATACCATGTGGTGATTTCCATGTTCCGTCCTTCATGTGCTGTTGTGAATCGAAGATCATTTGACCATTGGTATCAATGTTGATGTCATCATGCGGCGTAGTCATTGAACCTGAAGCATTCAAATGAAATTTAAACTTAAATTGTTGAACTACCGGAGCAACTTTCTTTTCAGGTTCTTTATACAGAGTCTCCTTAATAGTTGGTTTTCCTCCACTGCAGGAAAACAATCCTGCAGAAAGTACTATGGAGCTGAAAATTAACGCTATAAATTTATTACTCATGCGTAAATATATTTTTCTAATAGTTGTAGTGCCATTGTTACCGACGGGTTTGAATCACTATAGGTTTTGAGAATAAAATCAGGCTGTGTTATAATAAATTCATCGACAATATACGGATCACCTAATGCTATTACTCCAGCAGGATGAATATTTTTGCTGACTAAAGCACGAAGCATCTCGGCAACAATTTTGTGTACCGCTCCGCTTTCATTTTCTTCTGTTAAAGCTCCTCGAGGTCGATGTAACGTGATAATTAACGGCTTGCTCTCAATCTTGATGGCTTCGATTGAAGCACCGGTAAAAAATAAATCCGCTCCCGGAAGCTTAGTAGAAAAAAAATGACGTAGAGAGTCTCTTTGGATTTTTTCCCGCTCGGTGCCGGAAGCAATTATTATTACGGATGAAGGTGAAAACGGTTTCGGAATTGTCCCTGAAACAGTAATCGAATCTCTTGCCGCCTGATTTGAAATTTCCAGATGGTCCATCCATTGCACTTTCATATTAACAGGCTTCTCAACAACATACTTATTTCGAAGCTTTTCTATTCTTAAAATACTTTCCTTAGCTGATTGAACAGATATTATATTCTGCTTCATTGCGGACATGAGGCCGTTATATGCTGCAATCGGATCAGTCGGCATAAGTAAAATATCCGCACCTGCTGCGAAAGCACGGACAGCGATCACTGCCGGATCATCAACGACTTTTTGCAATCCCTGCATTTCGAGCGAATCAGTTATAATCACTCCTTCAAATCCGATTCGCTCGCGAAGCAATTTTTGTGTAAGATAAACGGAGATAGTTGCCGGCAATATTTTCTCAATTTCATTAGCGCCCAGACTTTCGGCAAGCATTGGCGCGGCAATATGCCCTGTCATTATAGTCGGGATTCCTTCTTGAATGAGATATTTAAACGGTACGAGTTCCAGAGCATCAAATTCTTCAGCTGATTTTGTTATAGATGGTAATGCCTTGTGCGAATCAATATGCGTATCCCCGTGACCAGGAAAGTGTTTTGCCGTAGAAATTACACCGGAATTTTCCAAACCTTCATAAAAGCTTTTCGCGCATTCAGCAACTTTATTTGGACTTCCTGAGAAAGAACGGATATTAATAATCGGATTTTTCGGATTAGAGTTAATATCGGCAACAGGAGCAAAATTCCAATGTAGCCCGAGAGACAACATTTCTGAGCCAATAGCAGATGCAACACGCTGTATTCCCTTTTGATCATTCATTTGCTCTAATGCCATCATATGGGGAAATTCAGTACCGCCGTGATGAAGACGCATAGGAAGTCCCCATTCGGAATCACAAGACATTAATAATTCCGGTACTTCTGCATTTTTTGCGATTTCTTGTAGTTCTTCAAGAATGATCGGTAGACTATCAATCGAACCCCCGAATATACAGAAGCCTACGACCATTTTCTGTCGGATCAAAGAATCGATGTATGAGCGATATTCCGCATCAGACTCATATTTCGCGATCTCAAGGCGCGGCATAATAAGTTGACCTAATAATTCACTAATATTTTGGTTTGAAATATCCATGATTGGACAACAAATCAATCGATGAATGAATCTCTACTTTCAGAATTGATGTTAGCTTATATGTGAGCGAAACTAACAATAGTGGCACATATACCAACCCCATCCGGCAATTACTTGATGAGCATGCCGCATTTCGTATTTCCTGCAACGATCTTCTTGGTTTTCTCGAACGTCTTGAAAAGGAGGGTTATCTTGCTTCAATCACTACGAGTGATTATGCTATGATGCTCAAGACCAGAGAAAATATTCGGGAACATCTCAACGTCCATCTCATTAAAGAAGAAGAGATCTTTTTTCCGCGATTAGAAAAACTTGTCCCACAAGGAAGAATTAAATTTCTTTATTTGAATTATGATCATGAATATTTGCGCATTTATTTCGAAGATTTTTGTACAATAGTGAGCGACTATGAGAATGACCGGGTGCCGATGCATGTTACAGTCCGAAAACTGATCGAGACCGGAAAGCTCATCGTACATAATTTACTCCAACATATTCTTGCCGAAGACACGGTTTATTTCGAAGTTGCGGAATCTGGATTTAGCGAAACGGAGCTAAATGAAATGGGCAAGGAAATGAAACAACTTGAGGCGCGCTTAAAAGAAGAACACCACCCCATTTCATACTAATGCTTACCCCTGCACAACTCTCTGCGCTCGATCTCTCCTCGCACACTGCAATAATAGCAAATGCCGGTTCTGGAAAAACTCGTGTTCTTGTCGAGCGCTATCTTAAGATTCTTGAAAACAATCCCGAACTTCATCCGAGAAATGTCGTCGCAATAACGTTTACCGATTCATCTGCCCGTGACTTAAAGAAAAAAATTAATCAAGCATTGAACGATAGGTTAAAAAATTGCGAAAGCAAAAAAAAACATGAGCGTTTACTTGAAATTAAACGACAAATTGGCAACGCATATATTTCTACCATACATTCATTCTGCATTCTGCTCCTTCGCACATATCCTGTTGAAGCGAACGTTGATGCCTCTTTCACGATTCTTGCAAGTCCTGAAGATCAGCTTTTACGAGAGGAATGTGTCCGTTCAGAATTCTACGATATATTAAAAAATGGTTATGAAGATAGGAATTCTTCAGAAGCATCTCTTATTCCGGTTTTTCGTCTTTTGGGAAGACGAAGAATAACTTCCTTGGTTCATTCTTTTTTGAACGCAAGGTTTAAAATTAACGATCTCAGCTCTCATTTATACTCAAATAGCGATAAACATATACTTAAACTTTGGAATGAAAATATATACGAGATCATAAATTTTCAAATCTTCGATAAAGTAGATATTCCGTTTTTCGACCGTTTACTATCAGCAAAAGTATCAAAATCTGCCGGACGCCAGCGGGCATCTGATGCTCTTATAGCTTATGGAGCAGCAACATCGACAGGCGAACAA
>JANYLL010000111.1 GCA_025357895.1 Ignavibacteriota bacterium | reverse complement strand
AACATTTGCTGATAATCAGACAGGTGTTGAGATCAATGTCTATCAAGGCGAACGCGATCTTATAAAAGATAATAGGCATCTTGCGTCGTTTACTCTGAAAGGGATTCCGCCGCTGCCTGCAGGCGCTGCGAAAGTAGATGTGAATTTTCTTATTGACGCTGATGGGATTTTGCATGTCAATGCGAAGGAAGTTCATACCGGCATCGAAACGCAGATCGAAGTGAAACCTTCGTATGGTTTGACCGATGAAGAGATCGAGCGCATGCTTCGCGAAAGTATTACATTTGCAAAGCAAGATATTGCTGCTCGCAAAATTGGCGAGGCAAAGACTGAAGCCGAGCGCGTCGTCGCAGCGACGGAAAAAGTGTTGGGACAAATTCGAAGGAATGAGATTCAGCTTGCTCCTGATAAATTGCATGCAATGAATGTCAATAATATTATTGATGCATTATATGCGCTCAAGAAATCGCTTGGCACTGAGAATGCCAAAGAGATTCAGGATAATCTCGATGCGCTTGAATCGGCAACCGAACCTTTGGCGCACGAAATTATGAATGCATCCGTTTCAGAGGCGCTGAGCGGAAAGGCTTTGGAAGAAGTATAAATTTTATGGCTACGATCACGTATTTTCCAATGAACGTCACTTGCGAAGCTCTCGTTGGTGATAATATCTTAGAAGTTGCACTTGCAAATGGCATTGACTTGCAGCATAATTGCGGCGGGGTCTGCGCATGTTCAACGTGTCATGTGATCGTGAAGAAGGGATTGAAGTCATTAACCGAAATGGAAGATGATGAAGGGGATCAACTTGATGAAGCTGAAGGATTGACGCTTGATTCAAGGCTCGGATGCCAATCAAAGATCACTGAAGATGTGGATTTGGTAGTTGAGATACCGCAGCTCAATCCTGCGATCGCGAAATTATTTCATGAAGGAGCGCATTAACAATACGTATGACTTGGCACGATATAAATGATATTGCTGAAGCGTTGATGGCTGCACGTCCTGAGATTGATCCGCTTACGGTTCGATTTACGCAACTGCGCGATTGGATTGCATTACTACCGGATTGGGATGACGATATTCATTTGTCGAATGAAGCAAAGCTTGAAGCCGTTCAAATGGAATGGTATGAGCTTTATAAAGATGAACATGGAGGATAATGGCAGCAACGATTCGCATACCGCTTTTTCCGCTTGGCGTCGTACTTTTTCCGACGTCGAAAGTGCCCCTGCATATTTTTGAAGAGCGCTATAAAAAATTGTGCGAGGAAAGTCTGAAGAATCACACGACCTTCGGCATTAATTATGTGGAAGAAGAAAAAATTCATTCTATTGGCTGCACAGCGCAGATCGCCGATGTGATCAAGCGATATCCTGATGGAAAACTTGATGTCATTACCGAAGGTGTGCGCCGTTATGAAATCGTGAAGTTCGAGCAAGGCGCTGAAAATGATATATCCTTCGCACGGATACGATGGATCGAAGATATCCCCGAAGAGCGGGATAAATCTCTCGCCGATGAAGCGATAGAGCTTTTTAATGAGCTATGTGAAGTTGCCTATAAAGGCACGATCGATGCGCTTGATGCTTCAATGTGGCAGGGAACGGATAAGCTTCCTTCCTTTGCTATAGCTCAGAAATCAGGACTGGAAGCTGATCAAAGACAGGCATTGCTTTCGATAACGAGTGAGAATGAAAGACTTTCAATATTGAAAAATTTTCTTGCTCAACTACTTCCGAGAGTCAAAGAAATTGAAACGATCAACGATCTCATCCGCAATGACGGATACATCGTTACCTGGAACAAGAAGAAATAATGTCGTAAATTTGCATAAGTTTTAATAATAAAAAATATCAATGAATAAAAAAGGAAAGAAAGTCGCAAAAAAGCATACGAAGGCAGAAAACCGCGTGAAGGCAAAAGCCAAAGCAGGTAAAGAAGCTGCTAAAGGCAAAAAGAAAGCAAAGTAAAAGCTTTTCATAACAAGGCAATGCGGTGATCACTTTGTGCTTGCCGCATTTTTTGTTCTTATGAATTCAGAAAAATTCATCTCGTTACTTCAAGAAAACAGAACGCTCGTTATGGGCGTGCTTAATGTCACGCCTGATTCATTTTCAGATGGAGGAATATTCCTATCTGCTGAACTTGCTGTTAATCACGCTTTGCAAATGCTTGCTGATGGCGCAGACATAATTGATATAGGTGGTCAATCCACGCGTCCTCCCGGAAGTGCTTATGGAAAAGGCGCTGATAATGTTAGTCTTGAAGAAGAATTATCCCGCGTGCTACCGGTAATTACAACACTGGCTGCTCGACATCATGACATACTGATTTCCATCGATACGACAAAATCTGAAGTCGCCGGTCAAGCTCTGGATGTCGGTGCAACGATCATCAATGATGTAAGCGGCGCAACGGAAGATGAAAAAATGATCGACCTTGCAAATAAAAAAAATGCTCCGATCATTTTAATGCATGGTTACGGTCCTGAATTTTCTAAAACGAAGATAGAAGATTATCGTTATGGAAATGTGATCGAAGAAGTTTTTGATTGGCTAAAAAATAGAATTACTATTGCAAAGCGGAAGGGAGTAGAGGTTGTGCTCGCAGATATAGGATTCGGTTTCGCAAAAAGGACAGAGGATAATATTTCTCTTTTAGGTAACCATATAAAATTTACTGAACTTGATGTGCCGATGGTTCTCGGAGTTTCGCGTAAATCAACGGTCGGAAAAATCCTTGGCGGAGTGCCTCCGTTAGAAAGAATAAACGGAAGCGTTGCAGCGGCAGTTTTCGGTGCGATCAGCGGAGCAAAAATTATTCGGACGCATGATGTAAGGCAGACCGTTGAGGCGCTGAAAGTAACTGACACCCTTAGTATGCGGAGGGGGGGGGATTCGAACCCCCGATAGCGTTATACACACTATGACGGTTTAGCAAACCGTTGCCTTCAGCCACTCGGCCACCCCTCCTTTTCGCCCATGATGAGGATGACTTGCCCTTCCTCATTTCGTTGCGCTTCTGATATGAGGCTTGAAAACTCTCTTTAGAGTATGCTCGTTCCCATAGTTATTCCTCGACTTTCTATCCAAAAGAGAACTTTTTTGGTAGTATTACACTTTTATTTGTGATTGTGTGCATTACGTTGTAACTTTGCATCTCCTTAATAGTTTTACTATTATATGGAAGTGTTGTAAATGAGGGATAAGAACCTCATTTCCCCCCACGGCGACCTTTTTCTGAAATTTATTATCAATCATGAAACATATCGGGAAATCAATTATTGTAGCTTTGCTTTTCGTCTTAGCAGCGCAGAACATTTGCTACTCGCAGAGTCTTTCTCTGCCTACAGACGGAAAAGACTTTTTCGTCGGATTCATGTATCCAAGCTATAATAAAGTTGGAAATTCTTCTACGGAAGGCTTTTATGGTGCTTATATTCTCGTATCAAGCTATACCGATAATCACATTACGGTATCGTATTTTGATAGACAGACCGGAGTTGAGATAATAGGTAAAAGCTATGCTATTCCTGCACGAACCGGCATTCAGATCCAATTGGATCTTTCGCAGGTTAAAATGGCAGATTCCGGAGATGTTCCTGAATTCGCTGCCTGTCATGTTACAGCAGTGAGGGCGATCAACGTTCAATTCTTTAGCACAGGCGCTTGTTCGGGCGGCAGCTTCCTTCCTATAACTACTGCAGCATTAGGAAAAAGATATGTTATTGCAAGTTATGGAAATAATCCCGGTAATCTGGGGCTCCAAGGCGGTTTTTTAGGACCTCGTGAGCTTGAAGTGTCTCATGGCTTTTTTGAGATTATTGCTCCGTTTGATGGTACGAATGTTAAGATCATCCCTAACTCGTATACAATGGGTGGGCATCCTGGTTTTCACAGCGGCAAAGTAACAACTTTCCCCAATGAACCCGGCTATTCTGTGGGATTACGCAGAGGGCAGTGTTATTTAGTAAAGTCGGCTTCTGATCAGGAAGATGACGACATCTCCGGTTCGATCGTGGAATCCGACAAACCTATTGCCGTTATAGCAGGTCATGAAAACGCTGCATTAGGAGGTGTTAGCAACCGTTCGCTCGAAGGACGTGATTTCATGGTAGAACAAATGTATCCTTATAATATCTGGGATACAACGGGATATGTCATGATTCCTTTGATCGATTCAAAGCCTCAGGATCCTAACCAATATGAAGGAACGGGGGAAAATTACCGTGTTTTTTCATGGGATACAATAGGCTCGAACATAAACTTCTTTGACTTATGTGTAAGTGACCCGATATCTATGACTTCAGGGAGGCTTCAGCAGCCTCCTCCGGAACGGTTCGGAGT
>JANYLL010000107.1 GCA_025357895.1 Ignavibacteriota bacterium | reverse complement strand
ACAGGTAAAATAACTGTGATCATAAAAATCAAGCTGTGGATCAAACGATCTTCCGGGAGGTAAATAAACGGTAACAAGACCTGTTGAACCATCAACGTTCGCAAAAACATATTGATTGAACGTCGAAGAATTACCAAGCGTATTCATTGGCGCAGCTATTTTTTCAAATTTCTGCGCATGCAGTGTGCCGGCAAATAAAATACAGGAAAGCAGTGCAACGTAATTTTTCCGGACTAAAGTTAAAACAGAGGCAGATGTGATGTGCATAATTCTTTGCTTTCTTTAATATTCCAAATACAATAAAACCTGACAGCTTTACAAATTTATTTCTCCACTACGATCATCCTCGAAATTACGACACCGCCTGTTTGCAGTCTTGCAATGTAACTTCCTCCACTTAATGCAGAGGCATCGAACTTTAGGGAATACGCTCCTTGCTTTTGGCTTTGGTCCATAAGCCGCGTGATCTCTTTTCCGAGAATATCATAGATCGCCAAGCGAACAGGACCGTCTTGTGCAACAGTATAATCAAATGTGGTCAGATTCGAAAATGGGTTTGGATGATTCGGGTCCAGCGAGACAGCATTCGGATGGCTTGCGCTATCGCTTCTCAAGATCGGAGCGCATGAACCGATGATTACAATATTCGATCCTGTAAGCGAGCCCCAAGGGGGAGGCATCAGCGCCGATCCGCTTAAGCCGTTATAGGTTGTATCACGGTTGTTATTAAAAATGATCGAATCAACATTGAGCGTTACATTTTTAGTCGTGGTGCTTGGTGCTGAGCTAAAGTAGAGCAAAACCAAAGAGTCCGAGAAATTAGAGACGAGAGGTTTTCCATTTGGCAGCCTCGTACCCATAATACTAATCGTTTGACCGTTTTGCACTGAAGTAACTGTCCACTTTGCAGTCTCTGTGTTTATCGTACTAACACTATCGAAAGTAACAGCGCCCATATCTCCCGTCATTGCAAAACTAAAACTAAAATCGATGATCGCCTTACTCGATACAGCGACGGTATCGTTTCTTCTAAAATAAACAGGTACGTAAAACGACGAACCGTTTTGCAGCATAACACCTTTTTTCATTTCAAAATCCTGGATCCAGACTGCTAAATTTACAAATGCCTCATGCCGTAACGTTGGAACAAGTGACCCCCAATAGTCAACAGCAAAAACTGCACCGGTTGTTGATTCTCCGGGCTTCGGACGTATAAGCCCGAATTGTTTTGACCATAAACCTGCATTCGCAGCAATCGTATCAAAGGGGCTTAGATTGAGTTCTGCAAGTGTGCGAATACGCTTTAGACCTCTATCATAAGTTCTCGAATCGGAAACCTGAACGCTAATACTATCTTTACCGATATACCGTGCTCTGAGAATTGGCGGAAGCGTATCTCCGATATACGGATAGCACCAAGTATAAGAACAGATATTCCCATGGCAATCGCGCGCATTGATCATCACACAACTTTGTGTATCGATCTTTAAAGTATCAAACACTGAAAGTGTAAAAGGCGAAAGTATCTTTGCACAGTTTCCGCGAAGTGTATCAGGTGTGATAATGCCGGTGTTATTGGTAAACCACACCTTATCAATTCCGGCATCCCAGATATTTGTATCACTATTGACTGGGGGATCATTGAAATGAATATCATTTACATAGACAATAACCGATGTCGGATTTGTTGTTGGATCGGGCGAGATATAAATATTCGGACAGAGTCCATCGGTATCTATGCCCTGATTCGCGCAAACAAGATTACTCATGTTTCCGATAAGATCGTTCGCTTTAATACAGAACGAACTTATCTGCATCGTATCTATTGCTGTGACAATAAATGAATATGCCGGCTGAGCGGACGTATGAAGTCTTGATGGCGGAATTCCCGTCGGAGAGAATGTGATATTCTGCGGTGAAACAATAAAGATCGAATCAATAAGCCGATCCCAGGGTCTGCTATCCGAAACGTTGACCGTCCATTTTCCTCTTCGCATCAAGTCTTTGGTAATACTCACGACGGGCGGTAGCGTATCGTGAATGGTGCAATAAAATATGCATGTATCACGATAATTTCCGGCTCCGTCAATTGCACGAATGCAGATTGCTCCATCTTGCATCGAGTCGATAACCGAGATCGTGAAACGGACAAGCGGCGAATGCTTTGGAAAAGAGTCGATTACAGAATTCATATTTACTGGAGTTCCAATAACGATGACGCTGTCAAGCCCTTTATCATGCAGACGATCATCACGTACGTCAAAAGAATCGAGGCGGCTGTTGCATTCCGAACCGTCAAAACTTCCGCTTTGAAGATCAAGATGATAAACGGGTTTCAACGTATCAGGATAAATAACGAGAGGATGAGGTAGAAAACATACTGTTTCAAAACTCTTATTACCTACACAATCTTCGTATGTGAAATCAAAACATGCACCGATCGTCGAATCGATCTGGATAATATGCACGGTATGAATATCCATATCGGTTGGGCATGGCTTGATCGCAGCAGTATAAGAGATCATAAAATTCAACGCATGCAACGAATCTTTTTTTCCGGTCGGATGCCATGAAATATTTTTTAACCCGCGATCTGTTGGACGGTCATCATGAACATGAATATCTTTGACAAATTTATTTGTATCCGGAAGTACGCTCCAGAGAGGCGGGACAATATCATTTTCAGCACATTCAATAATTATATCATGATCGCATTCCATATTGGATTTGGATGGCTGGCGGAATGCGAACGTATCTAACGAACTTCTGCCGGTAAATTTCAGCGAAGTCACAACATCACCTTGACAAAAATATGCCGGATCAACTTTTGCAAACCATTCGAAAATCGGAATACTTACCTGACCGGGTCCCAAGTATTCACTTCCCAAAGAGGGAAGAGTTTGTGTTTTACCGAGAAGAGTATGATTTATACTATCATAAATGGTCAGATTTTTTCCGACCGTTAGCGTAAGTCTCGTCGACCCCGCCGAGTTATATTGATCCGGATCGAAGGCATAAAATTGAATATCTATAGGGTTTGGAGTGTAGTATCCGGATAAACCCGTCTTTGTCCATTTCAGACGGTGAGGATAAAAAACTAAACCGAAAAGACTTCCGATACATGTTTCAAATTCACCGGTACCATACGATGTTCTTCCGAGTTCAACCTCTTTTCCTGACGGAAGATTTTGCGGAGGAAATTCCAAAAGAACTGCACAATCAGATCCAATAGCCCCCGCCGGCATTCCGGAAGAGCCATACGAATAATTGATCATCTTTACCCAATCGCCTACCGTCATTTTTGCTGGGGGTATAAGTCCGAGCGGTGCATAATCGGTATATCCCTGTGCACTTAACCCGGGATTGTAGGTCGGAGCGTTCGGAAGTTTATAAAGGAATGCGCCGTAAAACCATGGGATGGGGTTAATGTTCGGGAAAAATCGCCAGTTCGCCGTATAATCCCATCGCGTAAGTATCCATGGACCATCATCAGAATTCGGATGACCGGGATAAGGTTTCACCGTCGGATCTGTGAGCTGCACATCAAGAAGATATTGACATCCGGCAAGAACAAGCGAGGCAGAATGATTCAAAAATTTCCACTTAAAGACGATCTGTCCGCTTTTTTCAAAGGCAACAGGATAAATATCTTGTATGATATCAACCTGATTTAAATTTTTCCAGATAGTACGGATAGTATCTGCGATCTTCGTTGTAATACCTCCAAATAGAACATGCACATTCGGTGGAAATACAACTCTATCATTATTCGTATATATTTGACCACCTATTGAACAGGAGAAATAACTGTGGTCATCGAAGGAAAGTTGTTTATCCTGATTAATTCTTCCGGGAGGAAGAAGAACCGTTACCCATCCTAATGAGGGGATATCAATCGCTCCGACAATAAATTGATTGCCCGTCGAAAAAGTTTGGGCATAAAGTGGAGAGTTAACACTTACGAGTGGAAAGCTAACCGTTAAAAGTAATAAAGCGGCTGCACAATGCAGCACCATAAGGCGTGGGATGCGCATGATCGTATTTTCCCTCCTTTGCAGCTAAAAGAACCTGACGGCTCACAGCCGACAGTACGATTTTTTTCTGTCAGCTGTGAGCTGTTAGCGGTCAGCTTGAAAAACTTATTTCTCCACCGATACTCTGCGCGATACAACTACGCCGCCGGTTTGCAAACGGGCAACATACGTGCCGCCGCTTAACGAGGAGCCATCGTAGGTTACGGTATACGTACCCTGCTTTTGGTATTGATCTACAATACGAACGATCTCTCTGCCAAGCACATCATGGATCGCTATTTTGACCGGTCCATCCTGCGCAACAGTGTAATTAAATGTAGTCTGGCGAGAGAATGGATTCGGATGATTGGGATCAAGCGAAACTGAAGTTGGATGTAAATTATCGGATGTAAGTTTGGGCGCACATGCTCCGGTTATCACAATATTCGCACCGCCAACATTTCCGTATGGAGCAGGCATCCGGGCAGTCGAAGTAAACGTACCGGACGACGTGCCTTTATAAATACTATCGCGGCCCTGATTGAGTACAAGGGAATCAATGGTAATCGTTACCTGTCGCGTCGATTGATCGCTCAGCGCATGGAAATATAACAAGACAACTGAGTCTTCCTGATGCGATGTCAATGGCAAAGGCTCAAGCGGAAGCGAAGCCAGTGGTGTACCGCTTGGAAGCATCGTGCCTGTTACCGTAATAGTTGTTCCGTTTACAACCCAAGTTGGCTGATTAGAAGGTTTATTCCAATTTGCCTTTTCCATCTCAGTCTTTATCTGAGAGGCGCTATCGAAGACGACGGAATTTACATCTCCGGTCATCGTGAATGTCAGAGCAAAATCCGTTATGTTCTTTCGACGAACCCTGAAGGAATCGTTCTTTACGAAGTATACAGGAATATAGAATGATGATCCCTGATTCGGCTGAATACCCGGCTTCATCGCAAAATCCTGCACCCAAATTGCAAAATCCACTGTAGAAGTATGCGCCAGCGCCGTCGGAGAATTAGTCGGGAAACTGCCGCCCCATTTATCTAAAACAGATAATGTACCGACACTCGATCTTCTCGGATCGCGGGTGATCGCATTACTTGCATCAATATTTTGAATTTTGGAGCCGGACAAACTGATCGGCGTAAACTTCAGATTCGTATCTATTCCGGGCATTGCATGAGTTAAGGAAATGCTGAATAATCCCCTGTCTTCCAAAGTATTATCCGTGATGAGTCCGAATATCTGCGATCTATCTAATGCTAACGGATTATACCAAAGGGTGATAAGCGGCGCTACGACATCCGGTGTATATGGGTAGCAATATGTTGCACTGCATATATTTCCTTTCCTGTCACTTGCATTGATCGTAACGCATGAAATAGTATCAACTGCATTCGTATCTTTGACAGAAATTGTGAATTGCGGAATCGTCATCGCACCATTAGCGGAAATCGGTGAAGGCACGTTCATTCCGGTATTATTAGTGAACCACACCGAATCAACACCTGTGTCCCAAACATATTTATGTGTATTCGCCGGCGGATCGGTAAAATGTATATCATTCACATCCACAGTGATCGAAGTCGGATTTGTATTAAGCGGCGGAGCGATCACGATATTTGGACAGAGTGAATCTTTACCTACTCCCTGGAATCCGCAATGGGCACCTGCGATACTTCTATTCTTTGCTGAATCAGTTGCTTCAATACAAAACGAACTGATTAGGGATGTATCAACTGCAGTCATTGTGAATACATATACAGGACTGCCGCTTACTTTCACTGCTATAAAAGTCGGAATAACATTTACGGGAGTAATGATATATACCGAATCAATATGTCTATCCCATGGTGCATCATCCTTGACTTCAACAGACCACAACCCTGCCCTACTCGGATCTTTGGTAATTGTAATTCTCGGAGCAAGCGTATCCTTGATCGTGCAATAATGGAAACAAGTGTCGGTATAGTGCGCTGCCTTGGAGCAATCGGTTGCGCGGACACAGATATTTCCATCGTTCATGGAATCCAGAACTTTAACTGTAAAACGCGCTATCGAACTGCCGGGTGAAAAAGGCAGCACATTAAGCACCATATTCGAGTTAGAGCCGGGAATAATGTTAACCGAGCAAATACCCGAATCATTTTTTCTTAGGTCGGATACTTCAAAAGAATCTATGCGATTATTATCACATAAAAGCGTAGAATCATACGTACCGGATTTTTTGATGAGCGTAAAGACAGGTGGTAACGAATCCGGATGAGGGTTGAAAGGCGTACAGCCCTTTAAGCATACAGTAGTGAAACTCTGATGTCCTAGACAATCGGTCATAGTAAAATCAAAACATCCTCCAAGAGTTGAGTCGATCTTTGTTATGGTAATCGTATGTTTTGCCTTATCAGTCGTTGCGCCGTAGACACAAGGGCTGATAGGCGGTACCGGATCAGAGATAATGAAATTAGACGCTACGGTTCCGGTTGCTGGTTTCCAGGTGATGCTATTAAGTCCTCTATCTGTTATTCGCGAGTC
>JANYLL010000098.1 GCA_025357895.1 Ignavibacteriota bacterium | reverse complement strand
CAAATGACCAATAAAACTTCGGACTTTTCTTTGTTTTCATTGCAGACAAAGCTCTTTCACTCAGTGCAATAAGTGCAAGTCCCGGCGGCATCATCAAACCCTTCTGCGTTCCGGATACTACGGCATCCACTCCCCATTCATCCATCTTCAATTTGCAAGCTACTAATCCGCTGATAGCATCAAGGGCGAAGAGCGTATTAGTTGCTTTTGTAAGTGTGGCGATCTCCTGGATAGGATGAAGAACTCCGGTTGACGTTTCTGAAAGCGTACCGCAGAGAAGAACAGCATCGGGATTATCGGCGAGAGCCTTTTCCACTTCTTCTGGCTTTACCGCTTTGCCGTATTCCACGTTGATTCGAACAACTTTCCGTTCTAATCCTTCGGCAATCTTTGCCCAGCGCTCACCAAACACTCCGCCGGAGATGACAATGATCTTCTCACCCGGTGCGCTCAGGTTTACGATAGTCGCTTCCATTCCGCCTGTACCGCCAGCGGCAAGAGTAAGAACGGGCTGAGTTGTTTGAAAGGCGTATTTGATCTTCTCACAGACTTCAGCAAAAATGGCGCGGAATTCGGGTGTGCGATGGTGAAGGATGGGCTCGCCTCCAGCGGATAGAACCTGCGGCGGAATCTCCGTCGGTCCCGGAGCCATAATACGTTTTTTGATCATAGAATAAAATTGGGTTAAATTCGGGGAGTGAGGTTAAACAAAGAAAAGATCATAAACGTCCGCAAGTTAGCAGAGAAGTGGGACGGACTCTAATCCGTCTCACCAAAAGCCCTAAGTTCACAAGCCAATATTCTTGCCAACAAACCGGAAACCAATATAAGGGTAATGAGAATTTACAGGCATCGGCCTTGTCCCATCATCCTGCAAAGTTTCGTAACCAATATACACATTCATTGCAGTTCCTTCGCCCTGAAACTGGACGCCGAGTTCTGCTCTGCCGTCGAATGTGAATGTCTTGAATTTATTGTATGCGGCAGTAATGCCTGAACCACGGAAATATGTCATTACATCTCCTAATTTCCAAAGATCGAATTTCCCGCCTACCGATAGAGATACCTCCAGCCGCGACATGTCAGTGCTGAAAAGCTGAGCAGGAGCGGGGATAAGGTAATCCTCTTTGAAAACATACCAATCGAATTGCGTCCAAAGATCGGAGCGAATGCCACTTATATTTACATCACGCCAAACAAAATTTGCAAGCAGCGAACTGTAGATCAGTGTACGTTCTTCGGCGTTTCCGACAGTTTGCAATTCAAGATCATCAATATCGTGATGGCACCGGTTAATATATCCGGTATGAAGTTCGGCATTGCCGATCTTATCGGCAAAGAGAATTCCTTCCGTCCAGAATATGCCTCGCGGGTGAAAATGAATATTGCTATGCTGATCGCCAACCATTTCGTAATCGCCGAGAAGATAGATTGCCGAATGTTGCCACTCCACAAATTGAATAATGCCTCCGGTTGAAATGTTCCAGTAATAACGGTCGCCAGTGCTGCCAAATCCTTTTGTAATATCTCCCCATATTCCTTGCTGTCGAAGGAATACCGCGCCTTTTGTTGTATCCGCAGGCTTACGAAATTCAGGCGCATAGATCATGCAGCGGCCGGGAAAGATAGGACCTGCAATAGATGCGGAAGCTAAAAAGGGGATGAGCAATAGGAGCGTATATTTCATCGTGCAAAATCACGGAGGGGCGTTGTCTGAAATGGAATTTATGGAATTAAGAGAAAATTTTTGGAATAGAACTTATTCCATACATTCCTGAAAATTCCATATATTTCAGTTCAGACGATTACTTCTTCTCAATTCACCATCCAGGTATTTCCAGAATTGAGCAGCTTCTTCAGATCACCTAGAGATTTTTCTTTTGCAGTTTTGATCTGATCGGTCATTTCATCTTCGTACGTTGCACGTTCGATAGCAAGGAATATCCCAATAGGGGTAGGGAAGCCTTCTAAATCGCTCATCTTTGCAAGGATGCTTGCGAGGATCGGTTTGGTCTCGTCATGATGGACAATTTGCTCGATGGGTACATCGGCAACATTCAC
>JANYLL010000063.1 GCA_025357895.1 Ignavibacteriota bacterium | reverse complement strand
CTCTAAATCCCCAATGAGCGAAGTAGAAATAATGATTTATTTTTATTCAATGATTTCTCACTACCTCTGCTGCTGCGCGTCAGAGTTCGTTCGAAATGACAATCCGATTACTTTTCTTCAAACATATCTGAACTAATTGCCGCTCCATCTTTTTATCAGTGTGTGAAAATAAAACAATATGCTGGTTTATAAATTCGGCGGAGCTACAACGAGGACGGTAAGGGGATTAGATCGTATGTGTGATCTTATCCAAATTGCTCATGCCGATGAACTTCGGAAGTTAAAACGAAAACGAACGGCCGGTGGACTTGCTCCCGGAGTTGTTGTCGTTATTTCTGCTATCGGTCATACGACGCGAAGGTTGCGCTCGATTGCCGAAGATGCTGAAGCCGGGAAAAGTCTCTTTGCCGGAAATACTCTTGAGCGCATCATTGAGCGTCATACTCAACTTGCGGGTTCGCTTGATCTATCGCCAAGAGTTTATGAGCGCACCATAAATAAATTTCATGCAATTGCAAAAGAAGTTGCAAGTCTTGTCGAAGGTGTGACGATCACGCGAGAACTTTCACCGAGGACGCTCGATCAATTCATGGCGAAAGGTGAGCAGTTTGCAACGGTGCTCATCTCTGCACTGCTAAAAGAAAGCAATATTCCTGTTGAAGTCTGCGATGCGCGGAAGATCGTGATCACGAATGCGAATTTTAATTCTGCAATTCCTGATTCGCAAGCTATTGAAGAAAAAGTACAGGAAAAAATTATTCCATTATTGCTTGCAGGGAAAGTTATTTTAACGCAGGGTTTTATTGGCGGAACGCTCGAAGGCCAAACAACGACGATGGGATCGGAAAGTTCTGATCTCTCTGCAACACTGATCGGCAAAGCACTTCATGCAAAGGAAATCGTGATCTGGAAATCGGTGCCGGGGATTTTTACTGCCGATCCCGAACTTATTCCCAAAGCAAAACCAATTCATCACCTGAGTTTCGAAGAAGCAGATGAGATCGGAAGACGCGGTGTGCGCGCCCTCTTCCAGAATGTTGCGCGCCCCTTGCTTGAGCAACCCCTCGATGAACATACCACTCTTCGTATCACAGCTCCTGCAACCAAACCGTTACGCGGCACAACGATCTCACGGACAACAGGAAATCCGGTTCGTTCGCCGAAGCCAATTGCTCTTGCACTCGAGCAAAATATCGCAACGATCTACATTAGGAAATCGCAAAACGGCAAATCAAAACGCAAAGCTGATAAACAAACGGAGGGCATTCCTTCATTTGCACTAAATCGTGCATTTTATTATTGGGCATCGGATACGGAGATCACCATCTGCTTCCGCCGTGATGAGCGCCGCGCGATCTTCCGCGCACTAAAAGATGCCGGGTACGAAATTCAGGAAGAGCGTCCGCTTGCAGCGCTCTCACTGCTTATCCGAACACGCGATGCAGCACAAAATCTTTCCGTCATTCGCGAACGGCTCTTGCGCTCGCTCCGTCGCTTTCCTCTGCGTGCCCTGCTTCCTGTGGAGAGCAGCTTAGTAGTTCTCATCGATGAAAATACATCTGTTGATGCACTGAAGCAATTGCATCGGGAGTTTTTTGAGTAGGTATTTAAACGGCAATGAAAATTAGTTATAAGCGGAATGTAACAATTTCGATATTGCGTAGTTTTTTGTATCATGAAGACCTAATCATGCAAATTTGGAATAGTCACTATGAATTATACTTCGGCGAAGAAGCCACCCTTTTCGACATTATTTCGCTCATTTAGCGACATAATTATTTTTTTATCTCTTTTGGTCTTTTTCTCAAATCAAGGATTTGGGAGTTGGAAGAAAGTAGGGCAATTTCCTAATACGGTAAATGCATCCTTCTTTTTCAATGAGCAAAAAGGATTTATTGGAATAGACGGGGCAAATGGAATTAAACGAACTTCCGATGGAGGATTGACCTGGCTTGATTGTATTATCCCATCCGGTTTTACGGGTTACATTACCGACATCTTCATGAAGGATTCTCTTAAGGGATGGGTAACTATAGAACAAGATAATTTATCACATGGATTATGGTCAACAACCGATGGAGGAATTACATGGCAGGTTAACCAAAGCGTAGTCGGTGAATTCTCATCTATTTTTCAGACAGCACACGGACTTATTCTTGCAGATCGGTTTGGACCTAATCATCTTTTACTCTCCATTGATGGTGGATTAACTTTTACGCATGTTAGTCCTGATAAATACACGGGAATAAATTTTGTAGACGATCTTCATGGCGTTGCGACCACTTACATCGGAACGGCTGTCTATACCAATGACGGTGGTCTCTCATGGAAACCGACTTCTGCTATAACAACAGAGGCTTGGGGAGTTTACGCGCAGAAGGGAACTTCTACTTTAATTATTGCAGGCGAAAGGAATGTACAGGATGGTTCTTCGAATGAAAGTGTATTTGCATCGAATGACTATGGCGCCACATGGCAAGAGATCGGCACACTATTTGGAAGAACCACAGGACATGTTGCCGGAGTAGGTCCGGTTATCTATACGCAAAGTTGGACAAAGGGGCAGTACCCCAACTCAAGCGGATTTGTGGGTCTGAATCGCTCGACAGATGGTGGTCTAACTTGGAAGAATGTCGGCGGACCGGAAAATTATCGAGATACTCGTTTTTCTGTTATGGGCTGTCAGGGATCCGTTGTCTATGCATTCGATGAAAATGGTGGTGTATGGAAAACGACCGATGGAGGTGACGGTATGATCAATCAAGGAGTGCAAAATCCTACCCTATCTTCTGATCATATTGATCTTACTGCAACATCGTGCAGCGTTATTAGTGCGAGTTTTGCATACTCTGATTTTTCCTGCAATCCTATAAAGATCGAGACAATTAGCTTTAGTGATTCAACGCTTCAGATAATTTCAAGCGGTGCGCTCTCATTTAGCAGGTATCCCAAACTTCCACAAATTCTTGCTCCATTAGCATCCGATTCGCTGATCTTTAATTGGGACCCGAAAAAGCTTGGGGCGCAGAAGCTCTCGAAAACTTTTATCAGAGTCCATGGTAGTATTATAAATAGCTCAATCATTTTTGATACGTTGCTGGCAGTTTCTACTGAGTCACTTCCTTTCCAGCCGGATACGCATCCTGATAGTATTGCTTTTCCGGCAGCGAAGATTGGAGAGCAAATATGCTCAACATTCGTTCTTAGAAACTCAGCACCTAAAGGCAATCTACCATTTATTCTGGAATCGGCGGCGTTCTCAAATACGGATACGACATACCGGATCACATCTATTTCATCGAGTCTTCCCGTATCGGTTGGCGCACAGGATTCGGTAACTCTTACAGTCTGCTTTACTCCTGTCGATTCTTCAACCCACCAAGATTCTTTGGTTCTGAAAACCGATTGCTTTAATTTCGCCATATCACTTGCAAGCAAAGGAGTGCAGCCAGCAGGAGTACGATCTTCAGAATCTGCAAATTCATTATTTATCTACCCTAATCCAACGCAAAATGAACTTAATATTAATCTGCAAAGTGAATTTGGAAAAAAAGCACAGATCGAAATATTCGATGCCCTGGGAAAAAAGGTTTTGGGTGTGGAAAGATATTTAATAAGCGGGAGGAATACTGTTCATATAGATACGAGAAATCTTTCAGCAGGCATCTATCTGATACGGATCGGCGAATCTCTGATGAATTTTGTGAAAGAGAAGTGAGTATAATGAGAATCGTTCGGTTTTATCCGGTTTACGGGGTCAAGGAGGAATTACGGATTAGTTGAACGGACATTCCTGTCCGTTAAGAGGGTAAGGGAATTGACGGACGGACTAAAGTCCATCCCACTGGTGGAAGAGAGTCCATTTTGACTTTGAACTTTTGACCTGATTCTGTGTTTTCAAATCCCCGAAATTTTACGGGCTTAGATTAAGAGAAAAACGCATTATGTTTACAATTTTATTGATCGTCATCATCTTTCTAGCGATTACATTGACCCTTGTTGTTCTTGCTCAAGCAGCCAAAGGCAATGGTCTTGCGGGTGGATTAGCTGCTCCAGGCTCTGTGGGGACAATGTTCGGCGTTCGCCGCACTTCGGATTTTCTGACACGCGCAACGATCGGTATTGCAGGCGCCTTCATGCTTCTGACGCTTTTGATAAATGTTTTTTTCCTTCCTACAAGCAGCAATACAATTCAGAACGTAGTCCGCGAGGGCTCTGCACCTGCTTCGCAGCAGCCGATCCGGAGCGGTCCTCAATCTGCTCCGCCGGATCAGGCACAGCCAACACCTGCCGGGAAGTAATTTTTTTGTAACGTGGGCGTCTCGCCCGCATTTTAATATTTTAGAGTTGCGGGCGAGACGCCCGCGCTACGACTGTTTTATGTAAACGCGACCACCTCCTGCCGTGTTGTCTAATATATCTCATCTCACAACCCACAGTAGTCTATTAGGAGTTTCTACATTTTAAAAGGAGAATCTCGTATGCGAAAATATTATTTGCTGAGTATTATAGCTGCATTTTTATCTATTTCGGCAACAGGATATGCAAGCCGCTTAAAAGTCTATTCATTTCCGAAGCATATAGCTGCTGGTCAACTGGCAACCATAATCTTTGAAAATCCAAAACCCGATCAGCCGATAGCCCGAAATAAATGTACGGCAGAAAAGCTTATTGCTTGGGTTAAATCCGATGTGCCAATATTACGTATTGAGCAAAAAGGAAAGCAAGTCTTTACTTCGCTTGGCTCTTATTTATCCGAAGGTGATAGCGTTATCGCTACATATATGGTGCCGGTAAGTCTTGAGCCCGGAGATGCAACGCTGTTCTTGCTCAATGATCGTGATGCAAGCGTCCCTTATACATTTTCTGTTGCTCCTGTAATGGAAACCAGGTTAATAAAAACCGCAGCAGGTTTTATTTCGCCACTTGGAAAGATCACCGTTATTGGCGAGGGATTTGTGCCGGCTGAAGTTCTTGACCCGGGTAATGCGATTAAAGAATTGCAAATGAATGTCGGCTATGATAAGATGTCGCTTAGTGATCAGTGGTTGACACTTCACAGAAGAATTGCAAATGATTGGGCACGTGTTGCGATGGGTGATTTCCTCCAAGTCGAACAAGGGGGAAAGAAATGGGAGTTATTCGTCGAATCCTGCGGCTTGCTTAAAGAGGGACTTACGCTCGATTTCATCGCTCCACCAGATATCAAACCCGGACCTGCAATGCTCACAATGGTGCTTCGCAAAGATAAATGCGTCGCTGCGACCAGCACACCTTTGAATGTGACGGTGCAATAATTATTTTTCTCCATAGAGACGCGATATTATCGCGTTTCTACCGCTCAATGTTATACGAAACCCCTAAGTATATTCCTCTGTTACTCCGTTTCTAATTCAAATATTATTCATATTTCATATTTCATATTTTTATTAAAATTATGCCTACTGTCGGATTATTATTCGGAATGGAAGAGACCTTCCCGCCTGCACTGCTTGAGCGGATTAACCAGCTTGGAGTGAAGGACAAAGTTACAGCTGAATTCTGCTCACTTGATATCTGGAAAATGGATGAGCCAAAGCATTATGATGCTGTGCTCGACAGGATTTCCCAGGATGTACCATTCTATCGCGGAGTATTGAAGAACATGATGCTTGCCGGTACGAAGGTTGTCAATAACCCTTTATGGATGAATGCCGACGAGAAATTTTTCTCGTATGCTATTTGCGCCAAAGCCGGAATCCATGTTCCGAAAACAGCGCTTGTTCCGAGCCACAAAATGCCGCCGGATACGACGGAGAAATCTTTTCGTAATCTGAAATTTCCGCTTTCATTCGAAGAAATTTTTCAACATATCGGTTTTCCTGCTTACTTCAAACCTCATGCAGGCGGCGGATGGAAGAGTGTTTACAAAATAAATTCACCGGAAGAATTTTTTGCAGCCTATCATGAAACAGGCGAGCTTGTTATGACGCTTCAGGAAAATATTGAGTTTGATGAATATTATCGCTGCTATTGCATTGGCAAAGAAGAAGTGCATATTATGCCATACGAGCCTCGCAATCCGCATCATGAACGGTATCAGGCAAATTTCACACCAAGTGAATCGCTTCGCGAAGAAATGGAAGAAGGCTGCATCACGATCTGCGAAACACTTGGCTATGATTTCAACACGATCGAGTTTGCAGTAAAAGATGGAATTCCCTATGCAATTGATTTTACAAATCCCGCACCCGATGCTGAAAAAACATCCGTTGGTGAAGAGAATTTCGAGTGGATATTAAATACGTCTGCAAAATTCCTTATCAAATGTGCAAAGAGTGCAGCAAAGAAAAAGGCTACAAAGAAAAAGCAGAATTGGAGAGAGTTGATCCTTGAGTAGGATGATTCGTCGCCCGTCTTTGGTGAATCGTCAAAAAACCTCTCTGATTTGAGAGGTTTTTCTCACGGCACTGTAACTTGGATTGGTTAGTTATTAACCTATAACTATTCACCATCATTATGAAACATCTTCTGATTTTAATAATCCTTTTTTTGGCAACTGCTGATAGTTTCGAACAACAGCCAATGAGATGGACACGGCTAAATGGACCGAATGTCGGGGGTGCAAGACCATTTATTGGTGCGAATGGTGAAATTTTTGTTCCTGGTTCTCCTTTTTTTAGCAATACGAATGCCGTCTACCCATACTATCCTGATGGATATGGTTATTCGGTCAGTAAGGATAATGGGAAGACTTGGGATTTTATACCGGTTATTAAGCAGCAACTAACAGAGCCCTCCAGTTCGGGATTAGTTGTAAGTCAGAACGGTGTATATTTTTATTATATGATTTCTAATAGCAGCAAGGATGATTCCGTGACCGGTTTATACCGATCAACTGATCAGGGGATTAGCTGGGAGCATGTATTTGCAAGTGGCGGTTATATTATTAAAGGTACTACAAATAATTTACTGATTTATAATTCAAATGAGGATACATATGTAACGATGGATGATGGAAAGTCTTGGGTGCTGGTTACTCAGAATTATTATGGTTCTGTGATTGGAGCTAACGATAAATATATCTTTTTTTTTAATTTCAACAATAAACTAACTCGGTACTCCATCGCGGATAGAACATTTACAGATTGCTTGACTTTCGTTATTACCGATTTTTACCACTCATTTCCAACGATGATTGCTTCAGACTTATTAGTAGCATATTCGTTTCCTTACTTAATAAAGTCTGATGGCATACAGCCATGGGATACCATAAAGCAGTTTAGCAATGTATTGTCTATTGCGAGGGGAAATGGAGACGCAATTATTATTACTGGAGTAAATAATTCCGGATATGTTTATGCACTGATATCCAATGACCGCGGAATAACATGGGATTCTATCCCTACTTCGATTATATACCCAAGTTCCGGTCTTTTTGTAAACTGTACAAATCCCGATAAGTTTATTTATGACGATGGCAACGCAATATATACTTCCACAGATAAAGGAAGTAGTTGGTTGGAAATTGGCGTGCCTTATGAATCGGTGACTCAATTAGTTGTTTCCGGTACCAGTCAAATTTTTGTAAATTCTGCCCAACGATATTTCGGGGGAGTTTTAAGATCCCAAGCTAGTACCTCATCTGATAATGGCAACTCCTGGAAAAGAAATGATTATCAGAATATCCAAATTACTCGAATAGGTCACGGTCCAAACGAAAGTATCGTAGCTATTGGCACTGTCTCCCCAACGGATCAGTATAATTCGGTGTGGCTTTTCGATTCTACAGCCTCTTTATATTGGAAACGAAAATCTACTGTCCAAAAAATTGGAGTTGATGCGATCGTAGCATCGGATTCAAAGTATATCTATGTGTCATCGGGGGAAAATATTTTTCAATCTACCGATAATGCATTAACCTGGACAGCTCTTTCTATTCCTAATACAGGAAACAGTATTTTTTCGCTTGATGCTAGTTCGGATGGAACAATTTATTTTGGGTCAGCTCCAGCGATGTATCGATCTGATAACAACGGAACAACTTGGATAAAACTTCATCCGGTAAATGATCCTATTAAACTAACCTACATAAAAACTTTCGGCTCAACCGGGGTTTTGCTTGGTACGGAAGGTGACGGACTTTTACTCTCGAATGATAAAGGAATTACATGGACTCGAATTGATGAAAAAAATTTCGATACAGTTATATGCATTGGATTCAATAGCAAAGGTGAAATTGCAGCAGGGACAAACAGAGGGTTATGGCTATCTGA